>NZ_JANSHU010000024.1:0-32651 GCF_047461755.1 Synechococcus sp. R65.1
GTGGAAGCAGGAAGAAAGCGTCAACCTGGAGCAAAAGTCCGCTTTTGTCCAGCGTTGTATAAGTCTTTCAGAGCGGTTCAAGAGGTTTCCGTCATCGAAGCCAGAGCAGCCTGCACATCGGCTAGCTCAACTTGATCGGTCAGCTCCGCTTGGCCAATCCAGCGCGGCAAGACAAAGCGGATCCGTCCTTGTTTAACTTTTTTGTCGGCCTGCATGACCTGCAAGACAGCCTCCCAAGGGATCCCGGCAGGCCAGTGGCTGGGCAGCCCTGCCCTCTCGATCAGGTGCCGCTGCCGTTCGGCTTCGGTGGCACTCCACCAGCCTAAGCGACGGGCAATCTCCCCGGCAGCTACCATGCCGATGGCAACAGCCTCCCCGTGTAGGTAGCGGCGGTAGCCGGTAACGGTTTCTAGGGCATGGCCAAGGGTATGGCCGTAGTTGAGGATGGCCCGCAAGCCCCCTTCGCGTTCGTCCTGCTGCACCACCCAGGCTTTGCACTCGGCACAGCGCCGCAGCAGATAGTGCAAGTCTGAGGGGGCAAAATCGGTGTAGCGGCCTAGCCTGGGCTGCTTTTCCAGAAACTCAAACAGGTCGGCGGCCTGGATGACACCGTATTTGATCACTTCGGCCAGGGCAGAGGTAAACTCCCGCCGGGGCAGGGTCTGCAACACCGTTGGATCCATCCACACCAGGCGCGGCTGGTAGAAGGCCCCAATGAGATTTTTCCCACCAGGATGGTTGACGCCGGTCTTGCCGCCAATGGCCGCATCCACCATGGCCAAAAGCGAAGTGGGCACCTGCACCCAAGGGATCCCGCGCAGCCAAGTGGCGGCGGCAAACCCAACCATATCCCCGATGACCCCGCCTCCCAGGGCAATAAGGGTGGAAGAGCGCTCCAGGCCAAAGCTCAAGGCGGCGTCGTAGATCCTGGCCACCGAGCGCAGGGTTTTGTAGCGCTCGCCAGCAGGCAAAAGAAAAAGATGGGCAGCAAATCCTGCTTGTTGCAGGCCCTGCATCAACTTTTCGGCAAAGTGCTTGGCAATGCCCGGATGGCTCACCACCAGCGCCTTGCCGGCAAGTCCTCTGGCTCGCATCTGCGATCCCAAGTGGATGAGGTTGTGGCCCCTAGGGCCTTCTGGAGATTGGATGACGATGTCGTAGGAGCCGTGGGGAAGCTTGACAGGAATCAGACAGGGATCCATGGGCGGGGAATCCAGGGTGGCACGCTCTGTTACTTCACCTTCTCCCACCTGCAGGTTAGGACGGGATCCGGCTTTAACTTGTAGTTGTGCCTCGAAGTCCTTATGATTGAGGTATAGCCTCAAAAAGTTCAAGAAGCGCTTTTGCCCCTACCGCAGGGAGGAGTTTCATGGCTGGCAACACCGGAGAACGACCTTTTGTTGACATTATTACCAGTGTCCGCTACTGGGTCATTCACGCCCTGACCATTCCCGCCTTGTTTTTGGCAGGCTGGCTTTTTGTGAGCACGGGCCTAGCCTATGATATTTTTGGCACGCCGCGCCCCAATGAGTATTTCACCGCAGAGCGTCAGGAGTTGCCCATTGTAAGCGACCGCTTCAACGCTCTTGAGCAGCTGGAGAGGTTGACGCGCTAGAACGGGGTGAGAGCAGCAACTTCGCAACTGTTACAGTTTGTAAAAGAGGCAAGGTCTGAGCGATGGCAACTAAACCAGTTACTCAACCCAATGCTGACGAGCCTGTCTTTTACCCTGTTTTTACTGTCCGCTGGCTGGCAGTGCATACTTTGGCCATCCCAACTGTTTTCTTTCTGGGAGCCATTGCGGCAATGCAGTTTATTCAACGGTGAACCCCTATGGCTGATCAACCTGAAAAGAACCCTAATACCCAGCCGGTAGAGCTAAACCGCACCTCCCTATACCTGGGCTTGTTGTTGGTGTTTGTGCTTGGCTTGTTGTTTTCTAGCTACTTTCTCAACTGAGGCGAGGGTTATCCCTACTTCTAACAGCTGAGGAAGGACTGCAGGGAGCAGTGCAAACTCATTTTTGCTGGAAGTTAGGGGTGTAATCTCCTTTCGGTTCTTTTGGAGGCCAGTTGCTATGACCAGTCAAGCAAGGATCCCCCTATGGATAGTGGCTGTGGTTGTTGGGTTGGGGGTGATTACGGTGGTTGGACTCTTCTTCTACGGCTCCTATACCGGTCTTGGATCGCCGGTGTAGTTTAGAGAAGTAGGGGAGGGCGAGGAGCAGTAATCCTCGCTCTGTTTCGTTCTACCTCGCCTGAAGGGGAGGAAGAGCTGTGTGGCGCAGCCCGCCGTCCTGTCTTATCTAGTGGGGTGGCACGGCGTCGTTAGACCAGAGCGCAAAGGTCAACCTTTGCGTACCTCTATTTTGGGGTGCCCCTTGGCTTGATTTATGGAGGGGAGGATCTCGCGCGGTAGGAGCCGTATTCTTTTGACCTAGCTGCACTTCAGCTAGGTTTTTTTACAGGATCTTAGAAACACCTGGGGGGCAGTGGTGCTGGGAAAAGCTATTTGCCTAGGAAAAAGTCAAGGACTGGGGAGGCGCAGGCAAAAACGGATCCCTTGATGAGGGTCTATATCTCTGTTAAGCGAGCATGAACTTTTTTAACGATCCGGACGGCGGCTGCTAGGAGGAGAGCTGAGGCCCCGTAGAATGAATCCCAAAATTCCAGGCAGGATCTTCGGACATGGATTACGTTCGCACCTTCAATGACGATCCCTGCGAGGGGCATCTTTCAACGCCCATTAGCGATTCTCCTGTCACCCGTCTGTTTATCAACAATCTTGCCATTAACCGCCGCGGCCTCTCTCCTCTGCTGCGGGGGCTGGAGATTGGCTTAGCCCACGGCTACTTCCTGGTGGGGCCGGAGATTCTTCTAGGCCCGCTGCGCGATTATCCTGGGGCAGCCAATTTGGGCGGACTGGTTACGGCAATGGCCATTGTGCTGCTGGGAACCGCCTGTATGTCGGCCTATGGCAGCGTTACCTTTGGAAACAAGCCAGAAACGCCAGGGGCTAATCCTTTGTCCACGGCCCGTGGCTGGGGGGATCTAACAGCGGGGTTCTTCCTAGGGGGTATGGGTGGTGCCTTTGCTGCCTACTTCCTTTTGGAGAACTTTGCCGGGATCGATGCCATCTTCCGAGGATTGGTGAATTAGTTGTCAAGCTTGTCAAGGTACTGGAGGGGAGCAAGACTATGACCGGTTCTTACGCTGCCGCTTATCTTCCTTGGATTTTCATCCCCATTGTTGGTTGGCTGCTGCCGGCAGTAGCCATGGCTGTGCTCTTTCTGTACGTTGAGCGCGACTAACTCTAGTCTCGGTGGGTCTTGGAAGAGGGATCCCTTATCCAGGGATCCCTCCCTTTTTGGCAGGAGGGTGGACTTTGGCAAAACGGCTGTTTCACCATGGAAAAGTTGCTGCTGGTAGAAGGCCAAAAGCTAAAACTGGGTTCTCAACACCATCGTCCTAACCAAGCCAAAAAGCAAGGTTACAATACCCGTTTTCTGGGCGGCCTTGGCGGCGCTGGCGTTCCCACCGCTGGCTCACCAGGAAACCCAGGCAAGTCCGGGCCGGGTAGAATCCTCTAACTCAAGGTGGCTACGGGCTGGGCTTCTACCAAAGGCTGCTGAGTCTGCAAGTCGATAATGGTGGCTAGCAGGCGTCGCGAGGCGTCGATGGCAAATTCTACCCGCAGGCGGTCTTCCCCGACTCGCCCAGGGGGCTGCAGGCGGGCCAGGCAAGCTGGCTCAGTACCAGGGGTCAGGGATCGGAAATCGGTCTGCCGGGTAAGTTGGCGGCTGCTCATGCGCCCCAGCTCGTCGTAAACCACCTCGGCTTGGGCCACTTGGGCCACTTCCCCCACATCGAGGCGAATTTCGGTCTGGCCGTCGTTGGCCACCTGCAAGATCAAGGGCTCGGAGCGCCGGCAGGGGTAGGGGCTGCCCCGCTCGAACAAAGGGTAGTAGATATAGCTTTTTTGCAAGGGATCCCAGAGGCGGATGGCGTAGCTGTGGTGGAGGCGATCCTCCAGCTTCACCTGGCAGCCCACCTGCAGGGCGCCCAGGGCCACGGCATCGAAGGGGCGTTCGCAGCGGACTTTCTTTTTGCCGAAGTAGGAGCGGAGCAGCTCTTGGACTGCCGGCAGTTGGGAGCTCCCTCCCACCAGAAGCACTTGCTCAATTTGGCTTTTGGCCAACCCCCTTGCCTGGGCGGTGAGGAGGACATCGTCTAGGGACTGGCGGATTTGATCCAAGAGCTGGTGGGCTTCTAAAATCTCCTCCAGCGCCTGCCGATCCAAGCGCAGCTCATAGGCGGTCAGGGCCTCGTCGTCAAACCAACTGCTCACGGCCTCGGGCTGGGCGGAAAGGGCAATCTTGAGCTGCTCTGCCTGCTCCAAAAGCGTGATCCAGCTCAGGGCCCCAAGCTGCTGTCGGCTCAACCCCAGTTGCCCCAGCAGGTATTCGGCAATCCAGATGTCGATGTCCACCCCGCCTACGTAGGCATCGGCTTTGGCAATCACCTCCGCCTTGAGAACGGAGTTACCTGCCTGGGGGGCCAGGGTGCGCACTAGGCTGAGATCCAAGGTGCCGCCGCCGAAATCCACCACTAGCACCACGGATCCCGGCTGGCCGACCGCATAGCCCAGGGCAGCGGCAGTGGCCTCGTCCACGATTTGAATGGGATCCCAGCCACAGGCGCCGGCCACCCTCCGCAGCCAGTTCAAGTAGCGCTCAAAGGAGCCGACAGGGGCTGTAAACACCACCTGCTGCGGCTGCAGGCCCTCCTTCTGGACAGCTTCCATCACCGCCTGCAAAAAAGCCTGGGCCACCCTCTCAGCGTCGTAGCGCTCCCCATCCAGAACTCGCGGCGGAGGCACAAACTCTGCCACCAACTCCCGCTTGAAGCCCTGAAACAGCCGCTGCGGATCCACCGCTCCCCAACGACCGGCGCGCACAGTTTCCCCTACGAGGAGCTGGTTTTTGCCCTTCACATAGACCAAGCTGGGAATGGCCGAGTGGGCTTGCTCCTGCCGGGAAAGACCGGGAAAGCTGAGCAGGCGGGGCGCTGCTTGGACGGGATCCCAAACTGCCACCACCGTATTGCTGGTCCCAAAGTCAATGGCTAGCGTCGCTTTGGAGACAGGTGCCATCAGCTCAATCCTCCGGGCAGAGAGCGGCTGACTTTGGCAGGGCAGAGGATATAGTCTCCCCGGCGATAGCCAACAAAGCGGATGTAGACGGGATCCCCTGGCCGAATATCCGGCTGATCTGGCTGGTGCAGTTGCGGGTCGAAGGGGACAGATTCAAGAGGGCTGCCGATGGGCTCATACCCCCAGTGCTGCAGCAGGGCATCCAAGGAGCGAAAGAGAGCCGTTACGTTTTGGGCCGGCCAATCGGGCTTGCGGCGGGCGATTTCGCAAACGGTGGGGTAGCTAGTAAGCAGCGGCTGCAGCAGGGAGAAGAGGACTTCCGGTGGTTCGGTGAATCCCATTTTGTCATGTCCGTTTAGGCGCAGCAGGGATCCCAAATCCCACTGCAGGGCGGCAGCCAGCTTTTGTAGTTGCTCCAGACGCAGGGATCCCCACTTCCCCTGGCGCACTTGATCGAGGGCACGGCGGCTGATCCCTGCCCGTGCTTGCAAGGCCCGCCATGAGAAGAGGCCAACGGCCCGCATGCGTTCCTGCAGCCAATTGTCCAGCGGTCTCTCGGCCATTGAATTTTGCCAGGGATCCCCACGATCATGCCGCAACTTGGGTTTGGGCTCAGGGATCCACAAGGCGCAGGGAACGGCTTATAGCTTCCACATCCCGGTCGTAGCGCTCGCGCCGGCTGGCCGGATAGACCAATTCAAAGCCAGCCTCTAGAGAGGGGCTGACGAGCTTTTTGAGGTAAAAAATCCGCTGGCCGTCTGGCTCGTAGCCGGAGACCACGAAAAAATCCCGACCGGCAACTTGATAGGTAACCCGGCGTCGGCTTTCCCGGCTGCGCTGCAGCTCCTCTTGCAGGGCGCTGGCGGGCGTTGCTTGAAGAATATTGTACCCACCCCAAACGCGCAGCTCGGCCCCCTCTTTGCCGATGAACACCTGGCCGTCGCCGCTGTCGGATTCCCCTTGGGGGACAAAATCAGCCGGATAGTCGAGGCGATAGCCAAAGCGGACATTGATGTAGGGCTGAAAGCCGGACTGGGCCAGCACCAAAAGAGCGGGTGAGGCCAGGGCCGGGATCCCTTCCCCCCCAAGGAGACCGGCGAGCAGACAGGCTAGGCAAGCAGCAGACTTCATGGTTTTGGTTTCCTCGGATCTGCGGCCATTCTAGGCTCCCTTGTCCTAACCTGCTGCTGGCAAAGGGATCCCTCACCCCCAGCCCCTCTCCCACAGGGAGAGGGGAGTAAGGAAGGGTTTCCAGCTTGTTGATTTGAGGTCGATTAAGTCTGCCGGTTGCTATCGGGGCTTTGCCCGGAGCGTAGCAGTTCAATTTTTTCTCTAGCTCGCTGGATGGCGGCGCAGTTGTCCACCGCTGCCCAGGTGGAGGCCAGAAAAAGTCCAGGGAGAGAAACTTCTCCTTCTTCATCGCTAAACAACACGCCGACAAAAATACACCACCCCAAAAAGATCATTAGCGCTTTCCATCGCCGCGTATAAATGTAGGCCGCAAAAGCCAGCAATAACGACAAAAAGACTGCCGCTCCCTGAGACTTTTGAGAAAGGGCATAGGTGCGGCGCAGCTCTTCGTCCCTGCGCTTTTGATCTTCTTGCTGGAGCAACTCTTGCAGATGCTTGTCCATAAAGGCCGCCCCCAAAATCGGACGGCCTGATCGTAAAAATCCTTGGAAGCCCCCTGTTCAAAGGTGATTTCGGCGGGATCCCACCATCCAGGGCGGCAAATAAGATAGCTTGGACAGTGGCCTTCCCGAGTTTCCATCTTCTGTAGAATAGGGAAACTTGTCTCCTATTGCCGGCTGTCAAGCCCGCGCCAATCCATTTGCCATGACCTCAACTCCTCTTGCTGCCCCTGCCACCTGGGATCCCCTTGACCCGCAGGTGCGTCCGGATCCTCGGGGC
This sequence comes from Synechococcus sp. R65.1, assembly GCF_047461755.1. Classification (NCBI taxonomy): domain Bacteria; kingdom Bacillati; phylum Cyanobacteriota; class Cyanophyceae; order Synechococcales; family Synechococcaceae; genus Synechococcus; species Synechococcus sp. R65.1. Next base: position 7,063 of record NZ_JANSHU010000024.1, read on the forward strand.
CGGTTTGGGCCGTTTGGGGGCCGGTTTGTGCCGGAAACCCTGATGAGTGCCCTCACAGAGCTGGAGGAAGCCTTTGAGCGGCATTGGCGGGATCCCGACTTTCGCGCCGAGTTTCACAGCCTACTGCGGGACTTTGTCGGGCGGCCCAGTCCCCTTTACTTTGCCCAGCGGCTTACCGAGCACTACGGCGGCCCCCAGATCTACCTGAAGCGGGAGGATCTCAACCACACCGGCGCCCACAAGATCAACAACGCCCTTGGCCAAGTGCTGCTGGCGGTGCGCATGGGCAAGCGAAGGATCATTGCCGAGACTGGCGCTGGCCAGCATGGGGTGGCCACGGCAACGGTGTGTGCTCGTTTTGGGCTGGAATGCGTCATCTACATGGGGGCAGTGGACATGGAGCGGCAGGCCCCCAATGTGCAGCGGATGCGCCTGCTGGGCGCTGAGGTAAGGGGGGTCGAATCAGGCACAGCCACCCTCAAAGACGCCCTCTCCGAGGCCATCCGCGACTGGGTAACCAACGTGGAGACCACCCACTACGTCATTGGCACGGTGGCCGGACCCCACCCCTACCCGAAGCTGGTGCGGACCTTTCACGATATCATCGGCCAGGAGACGCGACAGCAGTGTCAAGAGAAATGGGGAGGCCTGCCGGACGTGCTGCTGGCCTGTGTAGGCGGCGGCTCCAATGCCCTGGGGTTGTTCAACGAGTTTGTTCAGGATCCCCAGGTGCGGCTTATCGGCATCGAAGCTGCCGGGGAGGGCTTGCACACCTCCCGCCATGCCGCGACCCTCAGCCGCGGTCGCATTGGGGTCTTGCACGGGGCCATGAGCTACCTGCTGCAAGATGAAGAGGGCCAGGTGCAGGAGGCCCACTCCATCAGCGCTGGCTTGGATTACCCCGGTGTGGGGCCGGAGCACAGCTACTTAAAGGAGATTGGGCGGGCTGAGTACTACGCAGTTACCGACGACGAGGCGGTGGAGGCGCTGCTATTGCTGTCGCGCCTGGAGGGAATCATCCCCGCCCTGGAGACGGCCCACGCCCTGGCCTACCTGAAGACCCTGGCCCCTCAGCTTGGTCCCCAGCAGCGGGTAGTGGTCAATTGCTCTGGGCGGGGCGACAAAGATTTGAACACCGTTTTCAAGTACTTGCAGCAGCGGGGGCGCAGCCTAGCCTAGGGTCTCGCCTAGAGGAACTCAAGGCGCCTACTGAAAATGGCAGCTTGCCGGGCAAATGGAAGCAGAGCCGTTGCATGAGTTCTAAGGCCCAAGCAGACCTGTGGCTAGCCGCCGTGCTGGGCAACACCCACGTGCGCTGGGGCTGGTTTGCCGGAGAGACCCTAATCAAAGTAGAGCAGTTTCCCGCCCACCAGCCCTTGGCCTGGCCAGAAGAGACAGAGCTGTGGCTAGCTGCTGTCGGCTCTGCCCCTTTGCCGCCGGCATCTCCTTGGGTGCATTGCCTGGAGTTGTCGCAGGTGCCGCTGCGGGATCCCTACCCAAGCCTGGGGCTGGATCGGGCACTAGCTCTGTGGGCCGCTGGGATCCGCTACGGCTGGCCCTGTTTGGTCATCGACGCCGGCACTGCCCTGACCCTGACGGGAGCTGACCCTGAGGGATCCCTGGTGGGAGGGGCAATCCTGCCTGGCCTAGGGCTGCAGGCGCAAGCCCTAGCCGACCACACCGCCCGACTGCCCAAAGTGCAGTGGGATCCGGCAGATCCCTTGCCCCCCCGCTGGGCCAGGGACACCGTGGCCGCCATCCACAGCGGCATCCTTCATACGCTGCTAGCAGGATTGCGGGAGTTCCTTGCCGACTGGCGCCGCCGCTTTCCCCAAGGCCCGCTGCTGCTAACTGGCGGCGATGGCAAGCTGCTCTATCCCCACCTGCGCCCCCTCGACCCAGAGCTGCGCTGGGATCCTCACCTGGTGTTGTGGGGAATTGCCAGCTGCCGTCAGTTGCACCGCGCCGCCCAGCGGTTGCCTAGGGCAGAATAAAGCTATCAGCATAGGGGGATTTTCAACGGGATCCCATGGCCAACGGCAACACCTTCGGCGTCCTGTTTTCTGTCACCACCTACGGGGAGTCCCACGGTGGGGCGGTGGGGGTGGTGGTGGACGGCTGCCCACCGCGGCTGCCCCTGAGCGAGGCCGACATTCAGGCAGAGCTGGATCGGCGCCGTCCCGGCCAGAGCCACATCACAACTCCCCGCCAGGAAGCCGATCGCTGCGAGATCCTCTCTGGCGTTTTTCAGGGCTTTACCCTGGGCACGCCCATCCACATCCTGGTGCGCAACCAGGACGCCCGCCCCCAGGACTACAGCGAAATGGCCACCACCTTTCGCCCTTCCCATGCCGATGCCACCTACCAGGCCAAGTACGGCATCCGCAACTGGCAGGGGGGAGGACGGGCCTCAGCGCGGGAGACCCTTGGCCGGGTGGCTGCCGGAGCCATTGCCAAGAAGATCCTGCGCCTGGCGGCAGGGGTGGAGATCCTGGCCTACGTGCAGCGGGTCAAAGACGTGGAGGCCCAGGTGGATCCCAGCTCAGTAACAGCCGAACAGGTGGAAGCCAACATTGTCCGCTGCCCCGACCCAGAAGCAGCGGCGGCCATGATCCAGAAAATTGAAGCAGCAGCACGGGAAGGGGATTCCCTGGGGGGAGTGGTGGAGTGCGTGGCCCGCCATGTGCCCCGCGGCCTGGGCTGCCCGGTGTTTGACAAATTGGAAGCCGACCTGGCCAAGGCGGTGATGTCGCTGCCCGCCAGCAAGGGGTTTGAGATTGGGTCGGGATTTGCCGGCACCTACCTGACCGGCAAGCAGCACAACGACGAGTTTTACATGACTCCCAGCGGCTGGCGCACCCGCAGCAACCGCTCCGGCGGCATCCAAGGGGGCATCAGCAATGGCGAAGACATCGTCCTGCGGGTGGCCTTCAAGCCCACTGCCACTATTCGCCAGCCCCAAAACACCGTTACCCTCGACGGCCGGGAGACTGTCTTGGCGGCGCGGGGACGCCACGATCCCTGTGTCTTGCCGCGGGCAGTGCCGATGGTGGAGGCGATGGTAGCCATAGTTCTCTGCGACCATCTGCTGCGCCACCACGCCCAGTGCGGATCCCTGGTCTTGCCGGAGGTGCCCCTTCCTGTCACCGCCGCTTCCCAAGGCTAGGAGTTGCCAGCCATGGCCAAGACCAAAACCGTCTGGGAGTGCGGCCAGTGCGGCGAGCGCTACCCTAGGTTTTTTGGCCGCTGCGACAACTGTGGCGCCTGGAACACGCTGACGGAGGTAGTCGTCACCCCCTCCCCCAAGTCTAGGCCACTGCAGCGTCTTGTTCCCCCGCCTAGCCGCACCAACGGGATCCCCCAGTTAGCTCTCCCCATCACCCAGGTGTGCTCGGATCGCCACCCTCGCCTTTCCTCCGGCTTTGGCGAGTTTGATCGGGTGCTGGGGGGCGGCATTGTGCCGGGATCCCTGGTGCTCATCGGCGGGGAGCCAGGCATTGGCAAGAGCACCCTCCTGCTGCAGACTGCTGCCCACCTGGCCAAAAGCAGAACCATCTTGTACGTATCGGGGGAGGAATCGGCCCAACAGATCAAGCTGCGCGCCGAGCGGCTGGGGGTAGAAAGCGAGCAGCTCTACCTCTTGGCCGAGACCGAGCTGGAGGCCATTGTGGCCGAGATCCAGGCCCTACAGCCGCAGGTGGCGATCATCGACAGCATTCAGGCCATCTTCTGGGGGCAGCTCAGCTCAGCCCCGGGATCTGTTTCCCAGGTGCGGGAATGCGCCGGCCTGTTGATGCGAGTGGCCAAGAAGCTGGGGGTGGCCCTGCTCATCGTTGGCCATGTAACCAAGGATGGATCCCTGGCCGGGCCCAAGGTGCTGGAGCACCTGGTGGATACAGTTTTGTACTTTGAGGGGGATCGCTTCCAGAGCCACCGCCTGTTGCGCGCCGTCAAAAATCGCTTTGGGGCAGCCCAGGAAATTGGCGTTTTCGAGATGACTGCCTCTGGCTTGGTGGAGGTGGGCAATCCCTCGCAGCTTTTTTTAAGCAGTCGGGATCAGGTTACGCCGGGAACAGCTACTATCGTCGCCTGGGAGGGCACTCGCCCCTTGGTGGTAGAGGTGCAAGCCCTAGTCAGCCCCACCAGCTACAGCTCCCCCCGCCGCACTGCTACGGGCATCGAGCTCAACCGCTTCCTACAGATCTTGGCAGTGCTGGAAAAACGGGTGGGGATCCCGCTTTCCAAGTACGATGCCTACGTCGCCTCCGCCGGGGGCATCCAGGTGGCCGAGCCCGCTGCCGACTTGGGGGTGGCCGTGGCGGTGGCCGCTAGCTTCCGGGATCGCCAGGTGGATCCCTTCACGGTCTTGATTGGGGAGGTGGGGTTAGGGGGGCAGGTGCGCCCAGTGGCCCAGTTGGAGCAGCGCCTCAAGGAAGCGAGCAAGCTGGGCTTCCGCCACGCCATCATCCCCAACAGCCCCGTCTTGGCCGACGCTGGCCTGCGCCTGAGCCGAGTGCAGCGGCTGCTGGAGGCTCTGCTGGTAGCTCTGCCTAGCTCCGAGTCCGAAGCCCCACCTTGCCTTGTTGCTGAAGCCAGCTATGGGAGAACGTCCTAGAATGGAGGTTTACGAACGGCAACCGGATCCCTGGGCAGGTGGGCACACTATTAGCGTTGGCGAGGGATCGAGCTATAGCGCTGGTAGCCCTGTTTCTCTTCGTGGTGGACCTCATCGTCTCCAGCGTGAACGCCTAGGCAGAGCGCTAGCTGCTCTTCCTAGGAAATCTGGCCAAGAGGCTCCGAGTTGGCAGCCTGTAGGTGACTGCCCTATCGCTGTAGGGGGCAAAGCCGCCCTGGGGCAGGTGGCCAGGGGGCAGGGCTTCGGATCCAGTTTTTTGGTAGAATTCGGTAGCCCCTTGCGGCTGACGGGATCTAGAGAGCGGCGATCCGCAAGGTCGGCTGACTAGAAGGGTTGCAGGGTGAGGTCAACTCGTGCGAATTGCGGTTGATGCCATGGGGGGCGACTACGCTCCCGCGGAGATTGTCAAGGGCGCCCTACTGGCCCAACAGCAGCTGCAAGTGGAGATTGCACTGGTAGGTCGGCTAGAGGCCCTCGAGCCTTTTTTACCCCGGCCCCTGCCGCCTAAAGTTGCCCTCGTGCCTGCTGAGGAAGAGGTGGGCATGGCCGAAGAGCCTCTGGCGGTGCGCAGAAAGCCGAAAGCCTCCATCAACATTTGCATGCAGCAGGTGCGCGCTGGGCAGGCGGATGCAGTGGTGGCTGCCGGCAACACGGGTGCAGCAATGGCGGCCGCTTATCTCCACTTGGGTCGCTTGGCAGGGATTGACCGCCCAGCCATCGCCGCCCTTTTGCCTACCCTCAAGGGAAAGCCGGTGCTGTTGCTGGATGTGGGTGCCAACGTGGATTGCCGGCCACGCTTTTTGGAACAGTTTGCCCGCATGGGATCCCTCTACTGCCAGTGCGTCCTGGGGATTGAGAAGCCGCGGGTCGGCCTGCTCAACATCGGCGAGGAACCCAACAAGGGCAACGATCTAGCCCTAGCCACCCACCAGCGCCTGGCCCAGTTGCCAGGGATCCACTTTGCCGGCAATGCCGAGGGGCGAGACGTGTTGACCGGGGACTTTGACGTGGTGGTCTGCGACGGCTTTGTCGGCAACGCCCTGCTCAAGTTTGCTGAGAGCGTCGGCCAGGTGATCACTCAGGTGCTGCGGGAAGAGCTGCCCCGGGGCTGGCGCGGCAAGCTGGGTTGCTGGCTGCTCCAGCCTAACCTCCAGCAGGTAAAGCGGCGCATGGACTACGTGGAGTATGGGGGCGCCTTGCTGCTGGGAGTTAACGGCATCTGCGTCATTACCCACGGCAGCTCCAAGGCGCCAATGGTGTACCACGCCATTCGCCTAGCCAAAGAGGCGGCAGAGCAGAAAGTCTTGCAGCGACTGCAGGCGGAAATGGTTGACCCTCGCGAACCTGAAGCCAGCACCGAGCAGCGCCCTGGGAACGCCTCCGGTCCCTTGCCGTTGGGATCCCTGGAGCGAGGGGAAGGGTAGGGCCCATGCCCAACAACCGCCTCCCCAGCGTACACCTTGTGGGGGTAGGGGCTGCTCTTCCGGATCCCTGCCTGAGCAACGATGACCTGAGCCGGATTGTTGCCACTTCTGATGAGTGGATTTGGCCTCGCACCGGCATTCGCCAGCGGCGCATTCTGCCCCCGGAGCTGAGTGTAGTGGATCTGGCGGCCCAGGCGGCAAGAGCTGCTCTGGATCAAGCTGGGATCCTGCCGCAGGAGCTCGACTTACTTCTGCTAGCCACTTCCACCGCTGTCGATCGCTTTGGCTCGGCCCCGCGGGTGCAGGCAGCCCTGGGGGCAAGTCGGGCAGTGGCCTTTGACCTAACGGCAGCTTGTACGGGGTTTGTGTTTGCGGTGGCCACAGCGGCCCAGTTTCTGCAAACTGGGCTGTACCGGCGGGCGCTGGTGGTGGCAGCCGATGTGCTCTCTCGCGCCGTCGACTGGACAGACCGCGCCACCTGCGTTTTGTTTGGGGATGGAGCAGGGGCAGTGGTGCTGGAAGCGGGAGAGGTGGGAGCCGATGGGATCCTCAGCATTGAGCTGCGCAGCGATGGCAAGGGCAGCGAGCTACTTAGCTTGGCCATGGCCACCGAAGCTAAGCCCCTGGTGGGATCCCTGCGGGTGGGGCAGTACCGCTGTTGCCCCATCGTCATGAACGGCCGCGAGGTCTATAAGTTTGCCGTCCAGGCGGTGCCAGAGGTTATCGAGAAAGCCCTCCTTCAGGCTGGGATTCCAGCCGAGGCAGTCCAGGGCTACTTCATCCACCAGGCCAACCAGCGCATCCTCGATGCCGTGGCCAAGCGCTTGCAGCTGCAGACCCAGCAGGTGGCCAGCGTCCTGGAGCGCTACGGCAACACCTCCGGCGCCTCGATCCCCATTGCTCTAGCCGAATGGATTGGTCAAGGGCGGTTTGGTCCTGGGGATCTGGGGGTGATGGCAGGCTTTGGCGCCGGCCTTACCTGGGGAGCCATTGTCTTTCGCTGGGGCCGATGAGCTCGGGAGGGGTGGTGCTGACCATTGCCTGGATCTATCCTGGTCAGGGATCCCAAGTGGTGGGCATGGGAAGGGATCTCCAAGACTGGCCAGGAGCTGCCCAGAAGTTGGCTTTGGCGCGGGAGGTGCTGGGGTGGGATCCCTTGGCCCTTTCCGAAGAGCAGATCCACCAGACCCGCTATACGCAGCCGGCCTTGTTTACCGTGTCGGCCCTCTTGAGCGACTACCTCTATGCCCAGGGCCAGACGCCTGGCTGCACTGCTGGCCACAGCCTGGGGGAGTACAGTGCCCTCTATGCCGCTGGAGTGTTTGATTTTGAAACCGGCCTGCGGCTGGTGAGCCTACGAGGCCAACTGATGGAGCGGGCAGGGGATCCCCCTGGCAGCATGGCAGCGGTGATTGGGTTTGATCGCACCAAGCTGGAGCACCTCTGCCAGATGACCCCCAACGTTACCATTGCCAACGACAACAGCCCAGAGCAGGTGGTAATCAGCGGCTCGGTGGAGGGGGTGCAGGCTGTCTGTGAGCAGTTGCAGGCCAAGCGCACCGTTCCCCTCAAAGTCAGCGGCGCCTTCCACTCCCCTTTTATGCAGGCAGCAGCAGAAGAGTTTGCCCACCGGTTGCGGGAAGTTGAGTTTCAGACACCCCGGGTGCCGGTCTATAGCAATTGCACCGCCACGGCCAGCCGCGATCCCCAGGCCCTCAAACAGGCGCTGCTGGCCCAGATGACAGCCCCTGTGCGGTGGCGAGAAACGGTGCTGCAGATGGCTGCCGACGGCGTTCAAGAGGTGTGGGAAATTGGCCCTGGCAACGTGCTGACGGGCTTGGTGAGGCGGACAGCGCCCAGCTTGCGACGGCGCAACATCAGCAGCCTCAGCGACTACCCAGCGGGCAGCTAGAGCCCAAAGCGTTGGGATAGAGGCGGCTACTTCCGTGCTATGTGTAGTCGAGGGGGACGTTAGGGGCAACCATGGCAGGCAACTCCATTCGCTTTGGCACCGACGGCTGGCGAGCAGTCATTGCCGAGGGCTTTACGTTTCAGAACTTGGCCCTTGCCGCCCAAGCCAGCGCCCAGGTGTTGGCCCGCACCTATCCTGGGGAAGGGATCCTCATTGGCTACGACAACCGTTTTCTCTCTGAACGCTTTGCGGCCCACGCAGCTGAGGTGGTGGCTCGACTGGGGATCCCCGTCTACCTCTCCGCCTGTGCGGCCCCAACGCCGGCCTTTAGTTGGGGAGCCAAAGAGCAGGGCTGCCATGGCGCCCTGGTAATTACCGCCAGCCACAACCCACCCCACTATTCCGGCCTTAAGGTCAAAGGTGGCTTTGGCGGCTCTGTGCCCCCAGAGGTCACCGCTGCCATTGAGCAGGAGCTGGGCAGCCTGCAGCCCCTGGGATCCACCCGCGCTCCTATTCACACCTGGGATCCCTGGCCCGGCTACCTGGCTCAGCTTAGTCGCTTTGTGGATCTAGAAAAGCTTAGAAGCTCCCCAGCCAAGATCTGGGTGGATGTCATGTTTGGTTCCGGCGCCGGTGGCCTCAAGCGGCTGTTGGGGGAGAAGGTGATTGAATTGCAGGCGCGGCGGGATCCCTTGTTTGGCGGAGTCTCACCGGAGCCGCTGCCGCAAAACCTGCAGGCTTCTGCCCAGCTCATTGCCGCCGATCCTGCCCCCTTGAAAATCGGCTTGGTCTTCGATGGCGACGCCGACCGCATTGCTGCCCTCGACGGACAAGGCCATTTTCTCAGCCCCCAGGTGCTCATCCCCATCCTCATCGACCACTTGGCGGGGCGGCGCGGGCTGCGGGGGGAAGTCGTCAAAACCCTCAGTGGCTCGGAGCTGTTTGTCAAGGTGGCCGGGCGCTATGGCCTGCCGGTTACGGAAACACCCGTGGGCTTCAAGTACATTGCCGAGCGCATGCTGAGCACCCAGGTGTTGCTGGGGGGAGAGGAATCGGGTGGCATTGGCTACCTGGGTCACATCCCCGAGCGGGATGCCCTGCTTTCGGCGCTGTACTTGATCGAAGCCGTTACCGAAACCGGGCAAGACCTGAGCGCCCTCTACAGAGCTTTGCAGGAACGAGAGGGGTTTAGCTCGGTTTACCAGCGCCGCGACCTGCCCCTAGGGGATCAAAGTCAACAAACCCAGCTATTCCAACGGCTGCAGAGGGATCCCCCGTCTGAGATTTTGGGACAGAAGGTGATCAAGCATTTCGACAAAGACGGCCACAAGTTTACGCTTGCCGACGGCAGTTGGGTGATGATCCGCGGCAGCGGCACTGAGCCTCTGCTGCGGCTGTATGCGGAAGCCCAAACCGCGGAAGCAGTGAACCATCTTTTGGATTGGGCGGCTGGGCTGCTCAGCAAAAAGGTGGGAGAAAACTGAGGCCTCCCACCATCTCTACTTCCAGAGTTTGCGCCACCGTTTCAAGCAGTTGCTTCCGTTGTCTTGGCCTTGGCTCGGTCAAAAGTGCCTGGCGGCTCGTAGACAAATTCAAACAGGTTGCCATCGGGATCCTTGCCATAGAAGGAGGCGGTACCGTCTCGGTGGGTGTGGATCTCGCCCACCGGGATCCCCTGGGATTGCAGGCGCCGATGGTGCTCCTCCAGCTCCTCCCTAGTGCTGAAGACAAAGCCAAAGTGGGGCCCTGCCGCCCGGTAGCCTGGACCCAACAGCGCCAGCCCGTCGTCCCCAGCTTTCATGTAGGCCCAGTCGGGATCCTTCCAGACATTGACCATCCCCAACTTTTCGTAGAACTCTACCGCTTTGGAGACGTCTCCGACACGGATGGCAACATGTCCCAGTTGCCTAAGTGCCATATCCTCCTCCTTGCTCAATCCCTATAGCCCAGCATAGCCTGCGCAGGGGATCCCCTTCCCCCCCAGGAACGGGGAACTTTGTGTGATACAGAGCTAACCTTGCAGACAACCGGCGCTTATCCCATTGGCTGCTTGGCCAAGAAGCGCTCTAGTTCGTCTAAGGCCTCTGCATCCATCTTGGTTTGCATGGGGCAGAACTTAGGCCCGCACATCGAGCAAAACTCTGCCGTTTTGTAGATATCTGCCGGCAAGGTCTCGTCGTGGTATTCGCGAGCTCGCTCTGGATCTAGGGACAACTCAAATTGTCGATTCCAATCAAAGTTATAGCGGGCTCTAGCCATCTCATCGTCGCGATCCCTGGCCCCAGGCCGATGGCGGGCAATATCCGCAGCATGAGCAGCAATTTTGTAGGCAATGAGGCCATTGCGCACGTCCTCTGCATTGGGTAAACCCAAGTGTTCTTTGGGGGTGACGTAGCAAAGCATTGCCGCCCCATACCAACCGGCCAAGGCCGCCCCAATAGCAGAGCTGATGTGGTCGTAGCCGGCAGCAATATCAGTAACCAAAGGTCCCAAGACGTAGAAGGGAGCCTCGTCGCATTCCTCCATTTGCTTGCGCACGTTAAACTCAATTTGATCCATCGGCACGTGCCCTGGCCCTTCCACCATCACCTGCACATCGTGCTCCCAGGCCATGCGGGTCAACTGGCCCAGGGTTTTTAGCTCGGCCATCTGGGCCTCGTCAGAGGCATCGTGCAAGCATCCCGGTCGCAGGGCATCGCCCAGGCTAAAGGAAACGTCGTATTTCTTGAAGATCTCGATGATGTCGCGGAAGCGGGTATAAAGCGGATTTTGCTTGTGGTGGACCAACATCCAACGGGCTAGGATCCCGCCGCCGCGAGAAACAATGCCCGTTAGCCGGTTGCGCACCAGCGGCAAATGTTGAATGAGGATCCCAGCATGGATGGTCATGTAGTCCACCCCTTGCTGAGCCTGCTTTTCGATAATGTGCAAAATATCCTCTTCTGAAAGCTTTTCGACATTGCCATGGACGCTTTCTAGAGCTTGGTAGATAGGTACCGTGCCGACAGGAATTGGCGAGGCTTGGATAATGGCCGTGCGAATTTCATCCAAATTGCCGCCGCCGGTAGACAGATCCATAACCGTGTCGGCGCCGTATTTGATGGCCAACTTTAGCTTTTCCAGTTCCTCAGCCAAGCTGGAAGAGGTGGGGGAAGCGCCGATGTTGACGTTGACTTTGCAGCGGGAAGCAATCCCAATGCACATCGGCTCGAGGTTGGTGTGGTTGATGTTGGCGGGGATGATCATGCGACCCCGAGCTACTTCCGAGCGGATGAGTTCCGGGGGCAGCTGCTCCCGGCGAGCCACATACTCCATCTCTTCGGTAATGATGCCCTGGCGGGCATAGTGCATCTGAGTAACGTTTGCTTGCCCACGACGGCGGGCCACCCATTCGCTGCGCATGGCCTAACTCCGGTGCTTGCTTGCCTACGCTGGTAAGAATCAGATCAGGTTCTGAGGAGGGGAGCCCCCAGATACCTCTAGCGTGCTGTGATCCTATCACCGAATTTTGGGACTTTCCGAAATCTAACAAAGGCTCAGAGGGAGCGTTGAGACCAACGGGCTATTGCGCAGAGGAACTCTCGCCTGGCTCCGGCAGGTAGAGTCGGTCTTCTGAGGCATCGTATTCAAAGAGCTCTGCATAGCGGCCCCAGTCAATGGCAGTGGCAAACTGCCGCTCGGCCTCTTCATGCGGGAAATGCTCGTCCCAGAGATCCAAGAAGAAGTCCGCCCGCATGGAGCGGCTGTTTTTTTCTTCCAGAGTCTGCAGGATGCTGCGGAACACGGGCACCCGTGCCAGTAGCTGTTGCCGGAAGAGATCCTTGCTGCGCAGGATGGTGGTGTTGGCAAAGTCTTGGCCAATCTCGGTGAGTTGGACCACCCTGCCGGTTACCTCGGCAAAGCCCAACAGCACTGCTGCATCCAGAATCGGCAGCAGGTCGTCTACGGCCAGTTGCAGCCGTTCAGCCAGCTCGGCAATTTCCACCCGTGCCTGCGGCCATTCCACAATGAGCTCCAGCAGACCGCTGATGCCGCCCACCCGCGCGTGGGGTAGAGGCAAGGCGTAGGGGGAGGGGGCCCTGGGGACAGCCACCTCACTGGTTACCGGGATCTCCGGATTGGTCATGATCTCGTAGATGTAGTCCACCAGGGACTTAAATCGGGGATCCGTACGTTCATGGGGTCGCGGCAGGTCGATTTTCACCTCTCCCCGGATCCGCCCTGGTTTGGAGCCCAGGATCACTACCCGATCCGCCAAAAACACCGCCTCTTCGATGTTGTGGGTCACGATGAGAATGCTCTGGGAAGGGAAGGCGTGGGTGTTCCACAGCTCGTCGATCTCCCCCCGCAGGTTCTCCGCTGTCAGCACGTCCAGGGCGCTGAAGGGCTCGTCCATGAAAAGCACCTTCGGCTCCAAGACAAAGGCGCGGGCAAAGCCCACTCGCTGCTTCATGCCCCCCGAGAGTTCCTTGGGGTAGGCATTCTCAAATCCATCCAGCCCCACCAGGTCGATGGCCTTGAGAGCCTTTTGCCGCCGGATCTCGCGCGGGATCCCTTGCGCTTTTAGCCCCAGCTCCACATTTTCTTGTACTGTCAGCCACGGCAGAAGGGCAAAGCTTTGAAACACCATGGCCACGTCGGGGTTGGGGCCGCGCAGGGGTCGGCCATTGCTCCACACCTGCCCTTGGCTAGGGGGGATCAAGCCTGCCATGATGCGCAGCAGGGTACTCTTGCCGCTGCCGCTGCGCCCCAGCAGAGCCAAGACTTCCCCTGCCCGCACCTCCAAATCAATCTGGCTTAAGACTGTAAACTCTCCCTTGCCCTCGGGCAAAGGAAAGCGCTTGTAGACGTTCTCAACCTTAATCAAAACAGGAGAAGTTGCCGAGCTCATAGAAAGACTAAAGGTGATATTTTTCCTCTGCCAATTGATACAACCGCCGCCAGAAGAGGCGATTGATGCCTACCACAAACAGACTCATCATGCCAATGCCCAAGGTAATGCGGGGCCAATCTCCCCCTGCGGTTGCTTCGGCAATGTAGGTGCCTAGGCCCGTAGCTTTTAGAGTTGTCGCTCCCCAGGTTACGATCTCGGAGACAATGCTGGCATTCCAAGCACCGCCGCTAGCTGTTATTCCTCCAGTGACCCAGGCGGGGAAGATCCCTGGGATGATCAGCTTTTGCCAGAGCTTCCATCCCCGCAGACCCAAATTCATAGCCATTTCTCGCAAATCGGTGGGGATGCTCTGGGCGCCGGCAATGGAGTTGAAGAGAATGTACCACTGCGCTCCCAGAGACATCAGCAAAATGCTGCCCCACTCAATGCTGATCTGGGCGCGGATGAAAAGCAATGTGGCAAAGGGAAAAAGAAAATTGGCCGGAAAAGCTGCTAGAAACTGCACCACTGGCTGCAGCAGCTTCGCTAGGCGTGGATTAAAGCCAATGGCCACCCCAATTGGCGTCCAGACCACAGTGGCTAAAGCCAAGAGCACACTAACCCGCAGCAGCGTGAGGATCCCCAGGCCAAAGACTAGCATCACCTCCCCAAAGCCGACGGTGGTGGATACGAAATAGACAATCCAAACCCCAAGGCCGCCAATAGCCAACCAGGAGAGCCGGGTCAATAGCTGCTCACGGCGCCGCTCAGCCTCGGGGCTGAGGGGATCTCCCCAGCGGGGGCGGGTCAGGTAGGCCAACAGCCGATCCACCCCCTCTGCCAAGGGGGAAAACCCCCTGCCAATGAGCCGCGGGATCCGGGCGGTGGTGAGCAGATCATACAGCCAGGACTCCGGCACAGCCGCCCCAGCGCTCTGTTCCAGGCGAAACTTGTCTGACCAAGCAACCAGAGGCCGCCAGAAGAGCTGATCCACCAGCAGGATCACCACTGCCATGGTTAGGATCGCCCACCCCAGCTTGGGCAAGTCCTCGGCTTGAATGGCGGCTTCCACGTAGGATCCCAGGCCCGGCAGCGTATACTCCTGGTTGAGCACGCTAATGGCCTCGCTAGCGGCCACAAAGAACCACCCCCCGCCAAAGCTCATCATGGCGTTCCAGATGAGACCGACCATTGCCGCCGGCAGCTCCAACTGGGTAAAGCGCTGCCAGCCTGAGAGGCGATACAGGGTAGCAGCTTCCACGAGCTCTTGCGGCAAAGTGCGCAGGGACTGGTAGAAGGAAAAGGTCATGTTCCAGACCTGGCTGGTGAAGATGGCAAAGATAGAAGCCGCCTCCAGTCCCAGCAAGCTGCCAGGAAAAAGGGCAATGAAGCCAGTGACAGTAATGGAGAGGAACCCCAACACCGGCACTGATTGCAGGATGTCTAGCAAGGGGATCAAAATTCGCTCTGCCCAGCGACTTTTCGCAGCCACATACCCGTAGATCAGGGTGAAAAGAGTGGAGAAGGCGAGGGCAATGAACATGCGCAAGGTGGAGCGGGCGGCATAGTAGGGCAGCTTGCGCGGATCCAAGTCGATTCGGGGCACCACGGCTGGCGGCTGAAACTGCTCAAAAGCCCCTGCCCCCACCTGGGCCACTACCGCCAGGAGAACCAACGTGCCGAGAATGATGGCTCCATCGGCAGCCCCTGCTGGCAGCCGTCGAAGCACCTCCGGCGAAGGAAAAGTCCGCATCTCCCTCGAGGCAGCCTACGCCAGCACCCAGTGTACACCTTCCCGCCTAGCCAGAGCGGGAAGCTACCTGACTGGGAGTCTAGTGGCGAAGCTTGGGGCGGAAGAGGTGGGCGTGGTCAGGGCTGTAGAGCCGCGAGCGAGCCAAGCCACCTCCTGCCAGACCCCGCAGCACTGGGCTGATGAGATAGAGCACCGTGCGCTCTAGGCCAGCTTGCCGGCTAAGGGCAGCCATCTCCGCCAGGGATCCCAGCCAGATCTGCTCGTCCGGCCACCCCAAACGGTAGCAAATGGCAACGGGGGTATCGGCGGGATAGTGGGCTAGGAGATCCGCCTGGGCCTGTTCCACGTGGCGGGCGCTCAGGTACAGACACAAAGAGGCGCGGTGAGCCGCTAGACTGGCTAAAGCTTCTGCTTCCGGCACGCGCGTTCGACCGCTGGCACGGGTGAGGATGATGGTCTGCACCACTTCCGGCACCGTCAGCTCTACCCCTAAACGAGCCGCTGCTAGCTGAAAGGCGCTCACCCCTGGCACGATCTCAAAGGGGATCCCTGCCTCAGCCAACCGAACCAGCAGCTCGTGTAGAGCGCCGTAAAGACAGGGATCCCCATCCTGCAGCCGCACCACCCGCAGCCCTGCCTTGACCCGTTCCACAATTTGCGGCAGCAACGTCTCTAGGGTAAGGGAGCGCGTGTCGATGGCCTCAACCCCAGGGCGACAGTGGGCCAGCATTCCCTCTGGCACCAAAGATCCGGCGTAGAAGACTACATCTGCTTGCGAGAGGACTCTCTGGCCGCGCAGGGTTATGAGCTCTGGATCCCCGGGGCCAGCGCCAACAATGTGGACAGGCCAGTAGGGCGAAGGTGACTTGGGCATTGACTCTCTTTCTTTACTCTCGCAGCGTGCCTCCTAACAGTAGGAGCTAGGGGGCTGGGACGAGACGCTGCTGGAGGATTTGGGCTGCCAGCAGCATATCCAAGGGAGTGGTCAGCTTGAGATTGGACTCCTCCCCTTCCACGATGTAAACCGGCCAACCCAGCTTCTCGAATAGGGCCGCATCATCAGTTACCTGCCAACCTTGGGCCAGGGCCTCCCGATGGGCTTGCCACAGCAACGGCAGGCGAAAGCCCTGGGGCGTTTGCGCTGCCCACAGTCGACTGCGCTCTGGCGTCGCTTGGATTTGGATCCCCTTGGGGCCGCTCTCGGTCACTTTAATCGTGTCTTTGACAGGGATCGCCGCAACCAAGCCATCCACCTGCTGTAGGGCAGCGCTGCAGCGATCAAAGAGCGCCGGCGTAGCCAGGCAGCGGGCCCCATCGTGGATCAGCACCCGTTCTACCGTTCCCAGGCTATAGAGATACTCAACTCCCCTGTAAACCGACTCCTGCCGCGTGGATCCTCCCACCAGCAGCTGTACTGGCTTGGCCGGAGCAACTGCCGCTACGATGGCCTCGATGGCTGGCCAGTCGTGGGGCTGGCAGAGAATGCCAATCCACTCAATGGAGCAGGCCCGAGCTGCAGCTTCCAGCGTCCAAGCCAAAATTGGCCGGCCCAAAAGCGGCAACAGCAGCTTGTTGACTGTCGCCCCCATCCGCTTGCCACTGCCGGCCGCCGGGATCAAGAGGTGCATGAAGCTGCAAGAACATCCAGCCGCCTTCCAGTTTAAAGTAAGGGGGGGCCGCTTGGCCCCCTTCAGGATTGCCGGCACAGCAACCCTCGGCCCCGCCTCAAGACTGCTCCAAATTGGCTGCAGCGCTGACAAAATCCGGGTAGGCCACGTTGCCGTGCTCGCCCACATCCAAGCCGGCCAGCTCCTCTTCGGCACTGGTGCGCAGGCCAACGGTTGCCTTGAGGATCAAAAACAGGATCCAGCAGGTGATAAAGGGCCAGAAGAAATAGGCCAAAGCCCCCACGAGCTGCACCCCGAATTGCGCCCAGGTCACTCCTGACTCGGCATGGGCAAACCAAGGGATCCCTGCCGCCAACAGCCCCCAGATGCCACAGGTACCGTGTACTGAAATGGCGCCCACCGGGTCGTCAACCTTCAGCACCGTATCCAAAATCACCACCGAGATCACCACCAGGATCCCGGCCACCGAGCCGATGATCAGAGCCCCTCCAGGATGGACGGTATTGCACGGAGCGGTGATCCCTACCAAGCCGGCCAGTACCCCGTTAGCGGCAAAGGTCATGTCTGGCTTGCCAAAATGCACCCAGCAGGTGATCATCGCGCCAATGGCTCCTGCCGAAGCTGCCAGCAGCGTGTTCATAGCAATCCAGCCAACATCAGGGCTGGCAGCAGTGGTCGAGCCAGCGTTGAATCCAATCCAGCCAAAGGCGAGGATGAACACCCCAAGCATCCCCAGGGGCAGGTTGTGCCCAGGAATTGCCCGCGGCTCCCCGTCAGGGCCATACTTGCCAATGCGAGGGCCAACCACCATTGCCCCGGCCAATGCGGCAGCGCCTCCCACCAGGTGCACCACCCCTGACCCGGCAAAGTCGATAAAGCCCAGGTTTTCCAACCAGCCCTTGGTGCCGCCGTTGTAGTCGCCGAACAGGCCATTCCAGGCCCAGCTCCCCGAGATGGGGTAGATCAGCCCAGAGATGACGATAGAGTAGATGAGGTAGGCCAAGAACTTGGTGCGCTCCGCCATGGCCCCGGAAACAATGGTGGCGGCAGTGGCGGCAAACACCATCTGGAAGACAAAGAAAGTAAAGGGCCAGCCGTCTGCCTCGTAAGCCTGCTGCCAGCCAAAAGCAAACCAGTCGGTGCCGAGGAAGCCAACACTTTTGCCGAACATGAGGCCAAACCCGATGACCCAGAAGGCGCAGCAGCCCATGCAGAAGTCCATTAGGTTTTTCATCATGATGTTGGCAGCATTTTTGGAGCGGGTAAAGCCCGTCTCCACCATGGCAAAGCCAGCTTGCATGAAGAACACTAAGGCTGCCGCCACCAGTGTCCAGATGGTGTTGGCGTTTTTCTGGACAGCTTCGGCATCCTGAGCGAAGGCGCTCTCCTGACCAAGTAGAAAAACCAGGGAAATCGTCAGCGCAGCAGCTAAGCCCCACTGGGCTGGTCGCCAGAGCCGCTGCACTACTTGGCCTTTGAGCCTTTGGATCATCATTGTAGACATGTTTTTCGACTCACCTAGCGAGACGGTACTTTTGGCAACGCCATTACAACGAAAAGATACGCCCTGCCACCTCCCAAGCCAAGATGAGGCTGAGGTGAGAGACTGCAAAAACAGCTCCTTCACAGGGCGTCTTGGTTCATTTCACCGGTGCGGATGCGGATGGTTTTCTCGACGGGGCTGATGAAAATCTTGCCGTCCCCAATTTCGCCCGTGCGAGCTGCTGCAATTAGCTTCTCCACCACCGTATCCACCAGGTCATCCTCGACCACGATCTCCACCTTTAGCTTCTGCAGGAACTCGACGGTGTACTCGGATCCCCGATAGCGCTCAGTCTGTCCTTTCTGCCGACCAAACCCCCGCACCTCGGTTACGGTCATGCCGACAATTCCGGCATTAACCAGGGCTACCTTCACCTCATCAAGCTTGAAGGGCCGAATGATAGCTTCAATCTTCTTCATTTGCTTTCTCTGCCCCAGATAGCTCGGCTCACTTTTAGCATCGCTATCCCCCGCAAGTTGTAACTTCAGATACAGTCTTGTGACGGCGAGAGGAGCTTCCCTCTGGGACTATTAGACGAAGGCTGAGTCCTGGAGGAAGCCAGCTTGGCTGTAACGAGAGCCACCGCCAGCCACCACAGCATCTGCACCTGAGGGCGGTACCAGATGGTGTCCACCAGCCCGTGGGCCATCATGCCAGTGCAAGCCGCTAAGCCTGCGGCCACCCACAGGCCCTCGGGATCCCGGGAGCTAAGCAACCTGTTCCAGCATCTCCAGCCGTGATCCCAGAGCACCAGCAAAAACCAGGCAAAAGCCAGGGATCCAAGAAAGCCAGTCTCCACGGTAAGTTGCAGCGGCACGGAATAGGCCCCGAGGGCGCTGAAGTTGCCCCGCTGGTAGAGGGGATAGACGCGGCTAAAGGCAACATTGCCCGGGCCGATCCCCAAGATGGGAAAGTCGCGGATCATGTCCAACACTGCCGCCCAGACGTTGAGACGAAAATTGTTGCTGGTATCCAGCCTTCCCCAAAAGAGACTCCGAACCCTTAGCCGCAGGGGGCGTACCGTCAAGATCGCAAGCAGCAGCGCAGCTGCGCCCCCTCCCAACAAGGTCGGCACTGTCCATCGTCGCCAGCGGGCCGGCAGGCGGGGGGTATGCCATTGCGCCAGCAGCACCGCCATCATTCCCAGCGCTGCTAGGCCGCCAATCCAGGCGCCGCGACTGTAGGTCAGGACCAAGCAGAGGAGGTTGACGGCTGTTGTAAAACCAACTAGGAGCTTTACTCCCCAGCCTGGCCAGAGGAAAACTGCGGCCAGACCTAGAGGAACAAGCGGAACCAGGTAGCCCCCATACAGATTGGGGTTGCGCAGATAGCTGTACACCCGCGTCAGGCCCGCCAAGCCTGACTCCGGATCTACCCAGGTGGCCAGTTCTGCTGCCCCGTAAAAGTATTGCCGCAGGCCATAGACCCCCATCGCCAAGCTGACCAAAAGCAGGGATCCGACGATCCAATCCCGAAACTGCAGTTGGCGAAGCAGACGCTGCAGCAGCAGATAGCCGGCCAGGTAGAGCGTCAACTTCAGCCAGCCCTCCCGCGCTGCATAGGGAACCGGCGAAAGGATCGTGGCCAGGGTGGCAATTCCCCAAAACAGGCCTAGGGGCAGATGGACGGGCAGCCAAGTTGGGGTTTCCACCAGCCAGCCCAAGACCACAAGCGCCGCCATGGCCAGCAAAATCAGACCTAGGATGCCGGTGGAGCTTTGCGCCGAAAAGACCCAATACAGCAGCACCAGGCCCAAACCGATCCAGTCAGAGGTTTGCACCAGTAGGCTGCTTTTGCCCCAACTCCGCAGGGATCCCGACACTCGGCTTAAAAGGCTGCCCTGCCACCAGGACTCGATAGGAAAATCCCGCAGCAGCAGGCCGCGCCACAGTCGCGTTGCTCGTTCCATGGCTCCTTCCAGCGCCCTGGGCACTTGTGCTTCAGGCCTATCTTCCGAGTTTATCTCCCCAGCGAACAGGGGCAAGGGCGGGAAGGCAAGCGGGATCCCCCTTCTAGAACTCGCAGACTCATTGCTAGAGTTAGCTGCCTCGCCGACCTCGAAGCGCCCTTTAGGCAAACGAGGCTAGCGGGTGGGGCTGGGATTTCCCAACCTCTTCAGAGTTGAAAGGGGAAACCCCTGCTCCCAACTGGCCTGCATTGAAGACTTGGGGATTACAATAATGAATTTGCACACGAATAGGCCGGCCTAAACCCAGAGCAGATCCCAGGCAGCGGGCTAAAACCTGCACCTTGAACTCCAGTTCGCCAATGGTGTCCATACGCTTGCAGCCCTCCCTCCAACCCCGTCTCTAAGCTCAGCTTAGGAGAAGATTGATGATAGTTCTTCAGTGGGAATACAGAATTTGCCAAGCTAGATCATGCAAAGCTGGCGTTTTTTTAGAGAGAAAAGAAGCTGAAACTTGGCCAGGCTTTCTCCGGAAGATCCCGGATAAAGACCCGGAACCTGCCGCTGATTAACGTAAGCAAAATAACGCCTAGAGAAACTACGGAAAAAAGCTGGAGACCAAGCTGAGGGGACTTGGGGGAGTATGCCTGTCTACCTTTACTGGGGAGATGACACCTATCGGCTGATGCAGGCGGTGCACCAGTTGCGGGAGCAAGTGCTGGATCCCGACTGGGCCGCTTTTAACTACGATCGCCTGCCGCCGGAGTCCACACTGGCCGGACTTAACCTGGCCATGACCCCGCCCCTGGGATCCAACGCTCGCCTGGTTTGGCTGGAAGAGACGACGCTCACCCAGGATTGTCCGGAAGAGTGGGTAAGGGAACTGGAGCGGACGTTAGCCTCTTTACCCCCCACCACCCATTTGTTGTTGACCACCCGCAACAAGCCCGATGGACGGCTCAAATCCACCAAGCTCCTCAAGCAAGTGGCCCTTGCCCGCGAGTTTCCCCAACTGGCCCCCTGGGATGAAGAGGGTATCCTGAGGCAGGTATACAGCGAGGCCCGGCAGCGGGATCTCAAGCTCAGCCCAGAGGCAGCCCAGAAGTTGGCGGAAGCCGTGGGCAACGACTCCCGCCGCTTGGCGATGGAACTGGAAAAGCTGGCTTTGTTTACGGTCAACCAACGGGATCCCATCTCCCCTGAGCAAATCGAGGCTTTGGTGCCCGCCAGCGCCTACAACAGCTTTCAACTGGCCGCCTCCCTGCGCCAGGGCAACTTGGATCAGGCCCTGCGCATCCTGGCCCATCTTTTGGATCACAACGAGCCGGCCCTGAAGATCCTGGCGGTGTTGGTGGGGCAATTTCGCACCTGGCTGTGGGTAAAGCTATTGCTGGAGGAGGGAGAACGGGATCCCAAAGTCATCGCCCAAAAAGCAGAGATTGCCAATCCCAACCGGGTTTATTTTCTCCAAAAAGAGGTGGGATCCCTAAAAAGCTCGGCGCTGCTGCAGGTGATGCAGCAACTTTTACAACTGGAGTATCAGCTCAAGCAAGGTCAACCGGAGCGAGAAGTGTTTCAAGAGGCTCTGATCCAGATTGTGGCCATTCTCCAGAAATCCTGAGCCTTTTCGTTCAGGGACAGTTCTAGCAACGGGCAGCCTACCCACCGGGATCAGATCCTTCACCAGGGAGGATCCCTCTTCGGAACTCAGAGTAGGTAGAGCAGGATAAACAGCACAATCCAAACCCCATCCACAAAGTGCCAGTAGATCTCAGCAGCCTCGACGCCAAAGTAGTGTTGGGCGCTGTAGTGACCCGGCTTCAGGGATCGCCAAAGCACCGCCAAAATAAACAGCAGCCCCGCCGCCACATGTAGCCCGTGAAACCCGGTCAAGACATAGAAGGTGCTGGCAAACAAGTTGGTGGTAAGGCCAAACTCCAGGTGGCTGTACTCGTAGAGCTGCCCGGCCAAGAAAATCGCACCCATCAGGGCAGTGAGGGCAAACCACAGCCGTAGCCCCTTGACGTTATTGGCCTGGATGGCGGGCTTGGCCTGGTGGATAACCAAGCTGCTGGCGAGCAAAATCGCCGTGTTGATCCCAGGCAAGAGCAATTCCCGCTCCGGCGTCCCTTCCGGCGGCCAGACGGGGGCCGTGAGGCTGTAAGCCAAGTAGGCCATGAACAGGCCCAAGAATAAGCAGCCTTCCGCCACCAAGAACATCAGCAGACCAAAAATGCGATGATCTGGGTGCTCAGCGTGAGCGGTGTGGGCCTGAGTGTGGCCGGCTATCAAGGCATCAGCAGCAAGGGATCCTTGCATATTCTTCTCCACTCAAAAAATAAACCAATCGAACCTTAGAATTCCTGAGACCGTGTGGCCAGCCCAGCCGGGATCAAGACTGGAATGCCCGGTGAGTAGAAGATGGAGACCCCCTGCTAAGAAGAAGTCGTAGGCTCTGCTTCCGCCAACGCCAGCTCCCGCAAGCTCTGCAACTGGGCGGCAAAGTAATCCAAAGTCTCCTTGCTGTGCAGGCCGTAGTCGTAGGGGCCGGTCAGCAGAATGGGATCCCCGTAGAAGTTGTGGGCAGGCGGCGGGGAAGAAGTCGCCCACTCCAGGGTTAGAGCCTGCCAGGGGTTGTCTCCGGCCCTGGGCCCGGCCACCCAGGAGTAGATGGCGTTAACCAAGAAGGGCAGCGTGGAAATGGCAAGAATAAAGGCCCCCACGGAGCTAATCCAGTTGAGGTCGGCAAATTGGGGATCGTACTGGGCCACGCGGCGGGGCATCCCCATCAGGCCCAGCTTGTGCATTGGCAAAAAGCACATGTTGAAGCCGACAAAGGTTAGCGCAAAATGCACCCGCCCCCAGAACTCGTTCAGCAGCCGCCCGGTCATCTTGGGGAACCAGTGGTAGATGCCGGCATAGATCCCGAACACGCTGCCGCCGAACAACACATAGTGCAGGTGGGCCACCACAAAGTAGGTGTCGTGGACGTGGATATCCAGGGGCACTGAAGCGAGGATAATGCCGCTCAACCCCCCGATGACAAACATCGAGATAAAGCCAAGGCCAAACAGCATGGCCGACCGGAAGTGGATTTTGCCGCCCCACAAAGTAGCTAGCCAACTAAACACCTTGATCCCCGTGGGAACAGCAACGGACATAGTAGCAATCATGAAGAACACCCGCATCCAGTCCGGGGTGCCGCTGGTAAACATGTGGTGCGCCCAGACGATCAACCCCAAAAAGCAAATGGCCAAGCTGGAATAGGCGATGGCCTTGTAGGCAAAGATGGGCTTGCGGGCATGCACCGGCAAAATCTCGGAGATGATACCGAAGACCGGCAAGATCATGATGTAAACCGCCGGGTGGGAGTAAAACCAGAACATGTGCTGGTACACCACCGGATCCCCGCCACCGCTGGGGTTAAAAAAGGACGTGCCCGCCAACAGGTCAAAACTCAGCAAGATCAACGCGCCGGCCAAAACTGGCGTTGCAATGAGGGTAAGAATAGACGCTGCCAGCATGGCCCAGCAAAACAGCGGCATGTCTTCCATCTTCATGCCGGGCATGCGCATCTTCAGGATGGTGGTGATGAAGTTCACGGCTGCCAGGATGGAGGAGGTTCCTGCCAGCAAAATGCTCAGGATCCAGAGTTCTTCGCCCACTTTGCCGCTGATCAAGCTGAGGGGCGGGTAGGAAGTCCAGCCGGCAGCCGGAGCCTCTATGAACAGGCTGGCCAAAAGCAGGATCCCTGAGGGCGGAACCAGCCAAAAGGCCACTGCATTGAGCTTGGGAAAGGCCATGTCCCGTGCCCCAATCATCAGCGGCACGAGGTAATTGCCGAAGCCCCCCACCAAAGCCGGCACGATCCACAAAAAGATCATGATCGTGGCGTGCAGGGTAAAGGCGCCATTGTACCGCTCAAAGCCAAGAAAGTCCGCCTCTGGGGTAGCCAGCTCGGCTCGTACTGCTACAGCCAGCGCTCCCCCCACCAAGTAGAAGAAAAAGGTGGTCACCAAGTACTGGATCCCGATGACCTTGTGATCCGTGGAGAAGGTCAAGAAGCGCCACCAAGGTTCTGCAGGCGGCTCCAGGCTGCCCCTGGGGGCAGCAACGAGGCTAGGATTGTCCTGTAGCTGAGTCATTGCAAAAAAGCTCCTAGTTTCAGCCTGTTCCCGTTCGCGTCAGCGGGACGGAGTCCTTGTGGAGTTTGAGAGAGGTCAAATCCGCAGGCGAGACCCCCAAACGCTGGTGGTGGACTTGGGCAAAAGCCGAAGCAGCCGCAGGGGAATCAGCCAGAGGGTGATGATGGGTGGTAGGAGAGTCTGCAGCAAGAGCTAGGGCACTGCTATCGCCGCGAGCGGCTAAAAGTTGCTCCTGCTGCCAGCGCTCGAAGTCTTCTGGTCTTTCCACAATCAATTGCGTAGCCATTACCCCGTGGTAGGGGCCGCACAGCTCCGCACAAATGATGGGGTAAGTCCCCAACTGGGTAGGCACAAACTCCAGGTGGGTCTCTCGGCCTGGAATGAGATCCTGCTTTAGGCGAAATTGCGGCACCCAGAAGGCATGGTTGACATCAAGGGCCGTCATATTCAAGCGCACCCGCCTGTTGAGGGGAAGGTGGAGCTCACTAGTCACCAAGCCCGATTCATAGGTAAACAGCCAACCGTATTGCATGCCCTGCACCTGAACCACTAGATCCGGCTGGCCCATCTCTTTCCTAGGTAGCACCACAGGGGTATAGGCATAGCCCGGCTCCCCTGCCTTGGCTTCCTCGGAAGAGCCCATCCCCATGGCCGCGTGCATATGCCCGCCCACATTGGTGCCTCCGTAAATAGCCTGGTAGACATCTATGCTGGCTAGGCCCAACCAAAGGATGATCAGAGCCGGCACTGCTGTCCACACGATCTCCAACAGCACATTGCCGTGACTGGGATCCCCGTCGCCGTGCTCCCCCCGTCGCTTGCGGTAGCGGATGACACAGTAGAGGAGCACCCCTTCCACCACCAGAAAGATGCCGGTGGCGATGGTGATGGTGCTGTTGAAGAGGCTATCGAAGAGGGGAGCTGAGTTGGCTGCCGCTTCGGGGAGGAGATGGTGATTCTGGCCATACCAGAGGCTGGCTAGGGCTAACAGAACCCCAATCCCCACCAAAAGGATATTTTTGAGGGCACTCACAGCTGCTCATCCCCCTGCTACTGCCTGCCCACTCCAGCAGATTCTGTCAGCAGAGCCAGAGCAGGCTTGTACTCATTTCCATTCAACTTGCAGGAGCTGGAGAGAAGTGTCTGTCCTTAGGGATCTTTTCGGGATCTCGGTCGGAGCGCCGGATCCCTAGCTTCACAGCGGCCGTCTACTGAGGAAGCGTAGCTCAGCACAAAGAAATTCTTAAAAAGCCTTTGCCAACCGCAAAGCCACATTTAGAATCCGTTGCAGAAAGACCTCCCCTCTGCCTCTGAGTGGCTACTAACCCAGCTAGTGGGCAGCTAGATAGGCTGAATTCGGTAACTGAAATTACCATTGGCTGTTGGTCTTGACTTTTTAGTGCAGAGTGTTGACCTCTCTCTAGAGGCAGATCTGATTGAAGTATTTTTTCAACTGCAATGGACCCCTCAATTTCTCGATCTCACCTCCTCTCTTCTTGTCCCGTTCGCGCCAGCGGGCCGGAGGCCTTTCCCTTGCCAGGGAGGGAGATTTCCCTGCGCATGGGGCGAGCTTTGCTGGGTCTAGCAGCGGCCACTTGGCTGTTGATGGGGCTAGGCAGTGCGACTCGAGTTATGAATGCTGGACTTGCCTGTCCAGACTGGCCTCTCTGCTATGGAGAGCTGCTGCCCACCGAGCAGATGAACCTGCAGGTGTTTCTGGAGTGGTTTCACCGCCTGGTGGCTGCCGGTGTGGGCTTGGCCACGCTGGT
>NZ_JANSHU010000025.1:0-32547 GCF_047461755.1 Synechococcus sp. R65.1
GACCCGGTGGATAGGCTCTAGGTGGAAGTGCAGTAATGCATGCAGCCGAGGAGTCCTAACAGACCGTCTGCTTGACCCAGTTCTCCTGCCGTCTCTTGCTGTGCAGCTTTCAGGGTGTGGGGGTCTGGTGCTCATGGCGATGTGGAACCACGCCGACTCCATCCCGAACTCGGACGTGAAACGCATCAGCGGCGAACCTACTGGAGGGGTGACCCCCCGGAAAAATAGCTCGGTGCCAGACTCCACCACGCCCCCTCTCACCAAAAAGGGGCTGCTATTCCTGCTTGTTACTAGGGGCCTGCCGACGGTGCTTGAGGAGAGGGGGAACTGCTATGCAAGAAGGGTTGCACTGCTACGAATCCTAGTCCAAAAGAGCCAGCCACTAAGACGATAGCTGCTGCTATCCAAAGTAGGGGGGATCCTTGGGAGCCATGGTGGTGATCCCGGGGACGCTGGTAGGCTTCGCTGGGATAGAGAGCTGGATTCCCCCTGTTCTGCATTAGCTCCTCTAGAGAAGGAAATTGGTACTTAGCCTGGGGCGAAGGGGGCGCGGCAGGGGTTTCATGAGGAGGGCAGGTGGGAACAGCGGAGAAGTGGGCTTGGTGAAGCGACTCAGAAGGGGGCCCAGTTAAGCTTAAGGTAGGAGAGTAGCCATTGCTGGAGAAGGGTGAAGCTTCACTGCGGGCTTGGCGCTGCTTAAGGCGATTGAGAAAGTCGTAGGGCGAGGAGGTTGGGTTATCCCTTCGCCAGGACGCTGTAGTAGCTTCTCTTTCGGAAGCAGCAGCTTGTTGACTTGAGTCAGCAAGCCGCAGGTTAAGTTGCTGCAGGCGCTTTAGGATCTGGCCCACGTGTCCCTGAATTTCTTGCTCGAGGGCGGCAATTTCTCCAGACAACTGCTGATGCAGGGTGCGCAAGCGCTGATTTTCCAAGGAGAGGCGGCTTACCTGTTGACGGGCAGACTCCAGCTCTTCGGCCATTTGTTGATGTACCCGGAGCGGCACTGTCCCAGGCCTAGGCTCAGTTTCCAGGGCCTCGGGAGAGGGAAAGCTGTTGTTGCTGCTAGGAGCTACAGAGAGGCTGGAAGCCCGAAAGTTGTGTTGCATAAGACCTACACTGTGAAATCTGGATCTTCTAAGGGTAGTGCTAAACGCCGCCTACCCCCGCCTGCCTAGCGCTAGGCCTAGGGCAAGCAGCGATTGCTACCCCAAGCATAGCGCCAAGCGTTGCAAATGGGAGCCCCTGGAGAGCATTTTCTCTACTTTGTGCTCCCTTCTGAAGCAAGGGAGTCCTGGAGGAGGCGCTCTAAATCCTGGCGCGACGGTCGTTCCAACTGCTCTAACTGTTCCAACTCGTGAGCAAAGTCTTTGATGTCTCGAAACCGACGATACACAGAGGCAAAGCGCAGGTAGGCCACCTCACTCAAGTGCCGCAGGCGCTCCAAAACCATCTCGCCAATGCGGAGGGTGGTTACTTCCTGCACATCTTCTAATTGGAGCTTCTCTTCGATCTCGTTGACCAGCTCTTCCATTTGCTTAAGGGTCACGGGAGTTTTCTCACAGGCGCGCATCACCCCCTGTAAGATCTTGTTGCGGTTAAAACTCTCCCGGGATCCATCCCGTTTAATGACCATGATGGGCATGAATTCGATGCGCTCATAGGTGGTGAAGCGATAGCCACAGGACATGCATTCCCGCCGCCGCCGCACGCTTTGGCCACCTTCTGCCGAACGGGACTCCAAAACACGGATTTCTTGCTTGCCGCAGCGGGGACATTTCATGACGTGGGCTCCTTAGAACCAAGTAGCACGCGAAAAAGGGTCTCCAATTCTAGTGAATACCAAACAGCAGGCCCAGGGAGTTGCCCCTAGGCATTGGACGTGGACTCCCACCAAGCAGCGGCTTGCGCTTGGATTTGGGCTTTGATCCCTGGCTGCAGGCGATCCAGGTGGGCTAGTACCCATTTCATCCTTCCCAGAGGAAGCAAGAGAGAACGATGGCGCAACAGGAAATCCCAGTAGAAGGTATTGAAGGGACAGGCCCGTTCGCCAACCTTCTCGCTGGGATTGTAGCGGCAGCGGCGGCAGTAGTCACTCATTTTGCAAATGTACTGGGCAGAAGCGGCGTAGGGCTTGGTGGAAAGCATGCCGCCGTCGGCAAAAAGGCCCATGCCGATGACGTTGGGCTGCATCACCCAGTCGTAGCTGTCGATGAAGACATCGTGAAACCAGGCTTCTACAGCTTGGGGCTGGATGCCGGCAATGAGCGAGAAATTGCTGAGTACCATCAGCCGCTGGATGTGATGGGCGTAGCCGTGGCGACGAATCTGGCCGAGGGTGTGCCGCAGACAGGCCATGTCGGTTTCGCCCGTCCAGAAGAACTGGGGCAGGGGGCGGTGGTGGCCGAAGAAGTTCTTCTGGGCATAGCCGTTGGGCATTTGGTATTCGTAGAAGCCGCGCAGGTATTCTCGCCAGCCCAGGATCTGGCGGATGAAGCCTTCGGCCGAAGGGAGGGGGATCCCGCCGCGATGGTGGGCCTGCTCGGCAGCAGCGATGACTTCGTGGGGGGTGAGAAGTCCTAGGTTGAGGTAGGGCGAAAGGAGGGAGTGGTAGAGGAAGTCTTCCCCGGCTTGCATGGCGTCCTGCCAAGGACCGAAGTAAGGCAGGCGGTGCTGAATGAAGTCCTCAAGCACCTGCAAGGCTTGGGTGCGAGTAACAGCCCAGCCAAAGCCTTCCAGGGATCCGAAGTGGTGGCCGTAACGTTGCCGCACTTTCTCCATCACCGCCTGAGTGATGGCATCGGGGGGAAACGTCAAAGGGGGAGGGTAGCGCCGGCCAGGCTGGGGAGGCTGGCGGTTTTCCCGGTCGTAATTCCAGCGCCCACCGAGGGGCTGGGAGCCGTCCATCAGAATGCGGAAGCGTTTGCGCCCTTGACGGTAGAAGTCCTCTAGGAGGAGGCGCTTGCGGCCTAGGGCCCAGTCGATAAATTGGCGAGCTGTCCATAGGAAGTGGTTGTTTTCTAGGACTAGGAGCGGGCAGGGGAGGACGGATCTCAGCTTTTCCACCTCCTCGCGGACAGGGATGTCGGCGGGCTGCATGAGGCGGATTTGCTGCAACTGGTTTTGCCTGGCCCAGGCTTGTAGAGGCTCGGCATAGCCCTCGGCTTCCACATAGGTGACGGGGTGGCCGCGCTGCTGCAATTCCTGGGCAAAGTGGCGCATGGCCGACCAGACCAGGACCAGCTTTTGCTGGTGATGGTTGCGGGAGCTGGCCCAGGCGTGGGATTCGATGAAAAGAACGGGAACGCGGTGGGGGGGTAGATCCGAGAGAGAGGCAAGGGCAGCTTGCTGCGGGTGGAGCTGATCGGGGAGGATCCAGACGCCTGTGGGACTAGAGGGTGGAACAGTCATGGGGAGGTGGGTATTGTCTAAGGGCAGCCCAAGTTGAGTGTAGCGTCGGGAATCAGGGCTAAGGGAATGGAGAGGGCATCCAGTTGGCTGGCGGGGGCAAGAGGACCGGGGGGGATCCCTTTGCTCAAGGCCTGGGCCGGACTGGGGATGGCGGCGCTGTTGCTGCTGCTGGTTTGGAACTGGAGCGATCCCCTGCCGCCGGCCTGGGATGAGGCGCAGCACCTGTTGCAGGCGCAGGCGTTTGGGGATCACCTGAGCCGGTTTCGCTGGGAAGGGCTGTGGTGGCAGCAGTTTTTGCACTTGAACCAGCGCTACCCGCCTCTGGCCTATTGGTTGGGGATCCCGTTGGCAGCGCTGCATCCGTTTGGCCGGGCCGATGGGCAGTTGCTCAATTTGGTGTTGCTGGGGATCCTGACCCTGGCCACCCAGCGGCTGGGGTGGCGGGCCTATCGCTCTTGGGAAGTGGGCTGGCTGGCGGCAGTGTTGGTGCTTCTCTATCCGGGGATCACGGCTTTGGCTCATGTCTACATGCTGGAGCTGCCGCTGCTGGTGGCGGTGACGCTGGCTTTTTGGGCGCTGTGGGCCTACGCGGAGGAGCCGTCCTGGCGGGGGGCGGTGGGGGTGGGGGCGGGGCTGGCGGCGGTGCTGCTGACCAAGTGGACGGGGGTGCTGTTTTTGCTGCCGCCGCTGCTGGCTGTTCCGCTGGGGGTGAGGATCCCTTGGCCGCTGCGGCTGGCCCACCTGGCCCTGGGAATGGGGGTGACGCTGCTCTTGTGCTGGCCCTGGTATGGAGCTAACTGGCTGTTTGTGCTCAGCAATGGGTGGGCCTATGCCGACACCGCCCACTACTACGTCACCTGTGCGGCGGGATCCCTGTGCTGGTGGACGGCCTACTTGCGCTGGTTGCCCCTGCAGATGGGCCCTTGGCTATGCCCCTTGCCACTGCTGAGCTTGTGGGGATCCCCAAGCCGGCGGGAGGCTCTCCTCTGGGGTCTCTACGGAGGGGGCTACCTTCTCTACACCCTGGTAGCCATTAAGGATGTGCGCTTTACTTTGCCGCTGTTGCCCCTGCTGGCCATCCTCTCGGCAGGAGGGCTGGCCAAGCTTTGGCGCTACTTGGGCGAGCGCTGGGGGGAAAGGGCGCTGCGCCGGGGAGTGGGCATGAGCCTAGCCCTGGGAGCTCTGGCCCTCTTGAACCTGGGGCAGCCCCTCGCTCCCGGCGTGGCTCCGCTCTGGAAAGGGATCCAGATGCGCTGGCAGGGGCAGCACCCTCAACAGGAGCTGACGCGGTGGATTGGATCCCGGGTGCAGCCAGGTTTGACCGCCACCCTAGGCGTTCTTCCCAACACCGAGCTGATCTCGTCGGAAACTCTCAGCTACTTGGCGGCCCTACAGCGCTGGCCCATCACCTTCCGCGGCGCCGGCCAAACCCCCTGGCCAGAGGTGGAGCTGGCGCTTCTGGATGGGTTTGTGGATGCGCCAGGGGAGCAAGGAATTGTCGGCCCCTACGGTCCAGCTAAGGAGCAAATTCGGCAACTCCTAGACAAAAGTCCTGACTGGCAGCAAGAGCATTTTGATCTGCCGGCGGTGGGCCGGCTGTCCACCTACTTCCCCAGCAAGCCCAGGGTTGTGCTGCAAGAGTTGCCCGCTGCGGCAGAGGCGGTGGAGCTGCTAGAGCTCCAGGTCTTGCCAGAGGAAGGGATCCCAGCCTGGCACTTGCGCTGGCAGGGGCCAGCCCAGGACTTGGCGCAAACCCTCGTCTGGGCGCGACTGGAAGATCCCCAGGGGCAGGTCTTGGCCAAGCGGGCCTGGGTGGTGGGACAGAACCGCCTGTTGCCCTACGCCGCCGGCAGTTGGCAGGTGGAGGAGATCTTGGCCTGGCCAGAGCTGGCAACCAAAGAAGGAATCCTCCACCTGGAGTGGCAACCTCCCCAGGGAAGGCGTCGGTCGTTCAGTCAGCCCTGGGAGGGATCCCGCAGCGGGAAAGGGGGATCCCTTATCTCCCCTGGAGATCCCCTCTTTCTCCTACAACAGGCAGCTAGGGCGGCTGCGATTGGGGATCTGGAGGCGCTCTCCCTCTACCTCAACGCCTGGACGACGTTGCAATATCCAACTTTCCTCACCGATCCGGATCGGGTTTTGATCCGGCAACTGCTGGAGGGAGAAGAGCAATGGGCAGCCGCCCAGAGCTGGCGGGAACGGCAGATCCAAAGCCACTACGAGCTGGCGTTGCTGGAGGTGGCCCTGCTGCGGCCGCAAGCAGCCCAGCGGCATTTTGAACAAATTGTCAAGTTGAATCCTGAAGACAACTGGGCACGGGCCTACTTGGCGTTTTTACGGGTCTTTTTTACCCGTGATTTCCAGGGCTTCCAGGGGCTGCGGCAAGAGCTGGTAAATGCTTTTCATCCTCTCTGCCAGAAAGCTGATCTGGATTGGAATTTAGAGGGGATCTGTGCTGCTCTTTTGCAAGAAAATCCAGCTCCATCTGAGAAACCTGAGATAGCAGGAAATCAGCAAAAGCCTTAGCCACAAGCGAAAGGCGCTTGGAGCGCAAATAGACCAGATACCAAAACCCCTGGATGGGAAACTCCTCCACATCCAAAATGGCTAAATGCTGTTGCCACCCCCCTAGAGCCAACACATGCTGGGACAAAACCGAAATGCCTAACCCGCCGATAATGCCCTGGCGAATGGCTTCGCTGCTGCCTATCTCCATGCGAATGTTGAGCTTTAAGTTGTGCTTGTCAAAGAGCCGCTCCACCGCCATGCGGGTGCCAGAACCGGGCTCGCGGGCCAAGAAGGGCTCTTGGGCAATGCGGGCCAAGGGGATCTGCTTTTGGCCTACCAAAGGATGGTGAATGGGGGCCATCACCACCAAGGGATTTTCCAGGAAAGGCTGGGCTACCACATCCAGATCCTCTGGCGGCATCCCCATCACGTAGAGGTCGTCCATGTTGTTACTCAGCCGCTCCAGAACTTGCTGCCGGTTTAGCACCTTCAGGGACACGTCGATACCGGGATACTGCTGACAAAACGCCCCCAGCAGGCGGGGAATAAAGTACTTGGCAGTGGTGACGACCCCAATGCTCAGCCGCCCCTGTTTTAGTCCCTTCAGGTCAGCGAGGGTCATCTCCAATTGATTCAACTGCTCAAAGATTTTCTGGCAAGTCTGGTAAAGAGCCTGGCCGGCTTCTGTAAGGTAGAGCCGCTTGCCGACCTGCTCAAACAGGGGCAGCCCCACGGCTTTGCTGAGCTGCTTGATCTGCATCGAAATCGTAGGCTGGGTCAAGTACAACTCCTCAGCAGCGCGGGTAAAGCTGAGGTGACGGGCGGCAACCTCGAAGATTTGTAACTGGTGCAGCGTGAGCGTCTTCATGTTAATCAGAGGGTGCAATGACTTGCTCTTGAATCATAAACCAGGATCTATGTCTCCACGGGGCCAGCCCAGGGAAAGAAAACCAACCGCCAAAAAACGCGGCCGGGAGGCCCTCGCCTTGGCTACGGGGTTTACTCCTCAGAGGACAACTTGAGGATCTGGCGCTGACGCATCCCTTGCCAGCGCTGGATGAGGTGGCTGTCGATGCCAAATTGATCCAAGGCCTTCACCACCACAAAATCCACCAGATCTAGGATGGTGCGGGGTTGGTGGTACCAGGCCGGAATGGCGGGGACAATGCGCGCCCCTGCCTCTGCCAAGGTGGTCAGGTTGCGTAGGTGAATGAGGCTAAAGGGAGTTTCCCGGGGCACGATGACCAGGCGGCGGCCTTCCTTGAGCTGCACATCGGCAGCCCGCTCTAGCAGATCCGAACTCAAGCCGGCAGCCAGCTTGGCCACCGTGCCCATACTGCAAGGGATCACCAACATCCCCTGGGTGCGGTAGGAGCCGCTGGCAATGGCCGCCCCTAGATCTTGCCAGCGGTAACAGACTAGGGATCCGCCCTCGCTTTCAGCCTGCTGTCGCCAAAACTGGGCCTGCTGCTGGGGATCCGCCGGCAAGGGCACTCCCTGCTCCCCCTGCCACACCTGGTAGGCCGCTTTAGAGACCACGACTTCGACGCGGTAATCCAGGCTAAGCAGAACGTGCAGGGCGCGCACGGCATAAAGCATCCCGGAGGCGCCCGATATGCCCAGGATGATTGGTGGGGAGGAGTTCAAGGGTAAGTGAGGAGAGGCTTCTATCGCTTCTATCTAATTTATCGACTGGCCAGACCCACCGCTCTAGGCCTTGGGCTGAGCAATGTCAAACTCGGCATCGTAGTCGAAGTCCTCCTCTTCCTCAACCCACTCTTCCTCCAGCCTCTCGTCTGCTTCCAGCTCCTCCTCCAGGCGGAGCTTCTCCGGGTACTCCTCTTCCAGTTGCAGAGCAGCCTGCTTTTCCCGCCGCCGGAAGCGTTCTAAGGCAGCTGGCGTGATGAAGGGATAGGGCAGTCCTTGGGCCTGCGCCTCCTCCAGCGCCGCTCGGTAGCTCTCCACTTCTTTGATGTCGATTTTCCAGCCAGTAAGGCGGGCAGCTAGACGGACATTTTGTCCCTCTTTGCCAATGGCTAGACTAAGTTGGTCACTGGTAACCAGGACATGGGCTTGTTGGATCTCTGGATCCACCAGCCGCACCTCCACCACCTTAGCTGGGCTGAGGGCGTTGGCAATGTAGGTGGCCGGATCCGGCGACCAGCGAATAACGTCAATTTTCTCGTTGCGCAGCTCCGCCACTACGGCCTGGATGCGGGATCCCTTTGCCCCAATGCAGGCCCCCACTGGATCCACATCCCGCTCTAGGGTATCGACGGCAATCTTGGTGCGCGGTCCCACGTTGCGGGAAGGTGGGTTGGCTTCTCGGGCCACAGCCACGATGCGCACGATGTCCTCTTCAATCTCCGGCACCTCATTGGCAAATAGGTTGACCACTAGGCCAGCATCAGCCCGGGAAACCAAAAGCTGGGGCCCCCGCCGGGATCCCTCGTGGACTTTTTTGAGGTAGACCTTCATCACCGCGTTGGGGACGTAGCGGTCGCTGGCCAGCTGCTCCTCCTTGGGCAGCGCAGCCTCCACCTCGGGCCGACCAAAACCGCTGGATACGGCCATGATCACGGTCTGCCCCTCCGTGCGCAGCACCCGTGCCTGCAACACGGTCTTTTCCAGGTCGCGAAACTCCTCCTGGATGAGGCGGCGCTGCTGGTCGCGCAACCTCTGGGCCAGCACCTGCTTGGTTTGGATAGCTGCCATGCGGCCAAACTCCGCCTGTTGGGGGGTGACGTCGTTGGTGACTTCCCAGCCAACTTCGGCTTCGGGGTAATCCTGCTGAACCTCGTACAGCGAGATCTCGTGATCCGGGTCCCGTACCTGCTCAACGATGGTTTTGGTGGCTAGAATGCGGAAGCCCCCTGCCTCCACATCCAGTTCCACCTCAAAGTTGCGGAAGTGGTCTTCTGGGAAAACGACGTCTCGCTGGATGGTTTTGCGGTAGCGCTCGTAGCCTTTGAGCAGCGCCTCTCGCAAGGCTTCAGTAACCACATGGCGGGGCAAGTTGCGCTCCCGCGAGATCATCTCCACCATTTCTGCCAAACCTGGCAGAGGTACCATTGCCATAGCCTATCCTCCTGAGGAAACTGGCAACTGGAATCCTAAAGGGGAAAAGCAGGGGCTACAGCTACTCGGCTTCGGCCTCGGAAAGGACAACCCGCTGCACTGAGGCGCGGGGCAACTGAACGCGCCGCCCTTTGAGGGAGAGGATAACTTTCTCCTCATCGCGACCCAACAGATGCCCTGACCAGACGGCTTTGCCCTTGTAGGGGGGATCCACCGTCACCTCCACTGCAAACCCTTTAAAGACGGTGAAGTCACGGTCGCTGATGAGAAGGTTGCTGATGCCGGGGCTAGAGACCTCCAGAACATAGTGCCCAGGGATGAGATCCACCCGATCCAGCTCTACTTCCAGGGCTTGGCTCATGGCTTCGCAGTCGGCATGGCTGGTTTCCCGCTCTGGATCCAAGGGGCGGATATCTACCCGCAGCACCGGCGGATACTGGTTGGTGTGGAAGGCTATTTGAACCAGTTGGTACCCCAGCCGAGCAGCCACAGGACGGGCCAAGCTCTCCAGCTGGGGGATAAGGGGGTGAACCATAGCCAATATCGCCAACTCGGTGGAATAGCCAGAGCCCAGCCCATGGAGCCAGAGCTGGCAGCAGGGGCATCTTCCCTCTGAAAAAGCAAAAAAGTGGGCGTTACCCACTCCCCCTTCTTATCGCGG
Organism: Synechococcus sp. R65.1; assembly: GCF_047461755.1. Taxonomy (NCBI): domain Bacteria; kingdom Bacillati; phylum Cyanobacteriota; class Cyanophyceae; order Synechococcales; family Synechococcaceae; genus Synechococcus; species Synechococcus sp. R65.1. Next base: position 9,653 of record NZ_JANSHU010000025.1, read on the forward strand.
AGGCTTTGCGGGATCCACCTGCAGCCTCAAGGGAGATCGCCCAGGCTTTTCCCTACGCCAATTCTAAAGGATTCCGGCGGATTTTGCCAGAGGGATCCCTGAGGCCAGATCCGCAAAAGGCAACCTCTATAATTGTGGACAGCCGCCGATTTGCCCAGGCACGCAGGGGTTTCCTATGACCGTTGCCTTTTCCTATCCCATTTTCGGCCCCAGCATTCCCTGCCCCCACTGTCGGCAGACCATTGCAGCCCTCACCCTGACCGATACCTATCTTTGCCCTCGTCACGGCGCCTTTGAGGCGGATCCCGAGCAGGAGGAGCTGGTTCACCTGCAGTCGGGGCGCCGCTGGCGTCTCTGGGAAGGCCGCTGGTATCGCCAACACACCCACCCCGATGGGATCCGCTTTGAGATCCACGAGGAGCTGGATCGCCTGCGCCTGCAGGGGATGCGGGCCACCCAGATTATCGTTGCCGAGCGCTATCGCCCCTTGCTCACCCCCTACCTAGACCAGGGATCCTCGCGTCGCCCTGGCCCCCCCCGCCTCTACGGTTTGCCGGTCAGCTTCAGCTCTCAGCTCCCCGAAGGTGCGGGCGGATCCCCCCAGCGCTGGCGAGTGATTAACTTTGAGCTCATCTGCGAGCCAGATCCGGTTGTGCGGCAGCTGCAGCTCTGTGACTGAGGCGTAGCGCGGGGCCCATGAATTGGTTCCAGCGGCTTGGCAGCAGTTTTCTGCTGGCTGGTCAGGTGATCCTACACCTCCTGCAGGGCCGTATCCACCGCCGCAACACCCTGGAGCAACTGGCAGCGGTGGGGTTGGACTCGCTGCTGATTGTTTTGATTACGGCGGTGGTGATTAGCGGCGTTTTCACCATCCAGGTAGCTCGAGAATTCCTCAACTTTGGGGCCTCTTCTCTAGTTGGGGGGGTTTTGGCCATTGCGCTTGCCCGCGAGCTGACGCCAGTGGTAACAGCGGTAATCCTAGCCGGACGCGTGGGATCCGCCTTTGCCGCAGAGCTAGGCACGATGAAGGTCACTGAGCAGATCGACGCCCTTTACCTGTTGCGCACTGATCCGGTGGACTACTTGGTGATCCCACGGGTGCTGGCGGCGGGGCTCATGCTGCCGGTGCTCACCATCCTCTCCCTGCTGACGGGGCTAGTTGGGGGAATGATTATCTGCGCTTCGGTTTACAACATTTCTTCTTCTGTCTTTCTTACCTCAGCGCAGACTCTCCTCACCGCTTGGGATTTAATCGTCTGTTGCTTGAAGGCGATGGTGTTTGGCGCTCTCATTGCCATTGTTGGCTCCAGCTGGGGCCTTTCCACGAGTGGGGGGGCCAAGGGGGTGGGGCGCTCCACCACGGATGCAGTTGTAACAGCGTTGCTGGGCGTGTTTGTAACCAACTTTCTGATTTCTTGGCTCGCCTTCCAGGGGCTAGGTAGCGCTCTTAGCCGCGCGCTGTAGCCCCTCTCTAGCGGTATTGTTGCTGGCGCGAGCGGCGGAGCAGGGGAAGTCCCATCACTGCCACCAAAGTTGCCAAGATGATCACGGTGGAGAGGGCGTTGATCTCCGGCGTCACTCCTCGCCGCGCCATGCTGTAGATCAAAATGGGCAGGGTCTGGCTCTCGGGGCCACTGGTGAAAAAAGAGATCACAAAGTCATCTATCGAAAGGGTAAAAGCCAGCAGAGCAGCAGCCAGGATCCCTGGCAGGGCAAGCGGCAGCGTGACGTGGCGCAGCTTCTGCCAGGTGTTGGCATAGAGGTCGTAGGCAGCTTCTTCCAAGGCAGGATCCAAAAGCTGGAGGCGGCTGCGCACAACAAGGGCCACAAAGGCAATCTGGAAGGTGACGTGGGCCAAGATCATCGTTCCCAAGCCCAGCTCAAACCAGCCGGTATAGGCGCGCACCAGCTGGTAAAACAGCAGCAGCCCAACGGCCATCACGATATCGGGGAGAGCTACTGGCAAAAGCAGCAGACCCTGCACCATCTTTTTGGCGGGGAAATGGTAGCGGTAGAGGCCGTAGCCTAATAGGGATCCCAGCAGCGTGCTAGCCAGGGTGCTGGCCCCTGCTAAGACAAAGGTATTTTGCGTTGCCTGCCAAACTGCGGCATTGCGAAAGAGAGCCAGGTACCAATCGAGGGTAAAGCCGGTCCACACCAGGCCAAAGCGGGCGCGGTTGAAGGAATAGACGGCAATGAGCAAAATCGGCAGGTAGAGAAAGCCATAGATGGCATAGCTCACGCCCCGTAGCCAGATGGGTCTTCTCACCAATTTGCCCTCCCTGCCGTCAAACTCCTGCCTTGCCAGAATCCACCTACCCCTTAAGTTTATAGACATCTCCCCTTTGGCAAACCGGGCCCTGCCTATAGCTGTCTCGGGGGAGGGGTGGTACTCAGAAGCTCTCGCCCAAAGGTAGGACTTGCTCTGCAGGTAGGCCCCTGGCAAGATCTGAAGCTGCGCGCCAGGGATTGCCTCTGCCTAGGTCTTGGCAATGCCAAGAGGGAAGGGTGTCGTCTCGCTTGGCGGCAACTACCAGGGTGGGCTCTCCTCACTAGTTTGCTCTGGGGAAGTGACGCCTGGGGTGGGGATCCCTCTGGCGGGGTGGTAGGCGGTCAAAGGCCTCTGGTCCCCTTCGCGAGGCAAGTACTTTCAGAGCCGCAGTCGTTCCAACAGCTCCTGCTTTTGCAGCTCAAGCCAGCAACTGCAGGTGGCGCGGAGGCGTTTTTAGCCAGTCCTGGTAGCCCAGCAAACCCTCGCGAAAGCGGGTGGCTGCTTGCGACTGGTAGCGCTCGGGGTTGTAGGCTAGCCAAAGGGTGCGCCGTATCTGCAGCCCTTCCACCTCTAGCTTTTGCAGCCGCCCCTGCTCCAAGTCGGATCCCACGGCCGCCATTGACAGAAAAGCCACCCCTAGGCCGGCCTGGATGGCATTTTTGATAGCCTCAATGGAACTGAGCTCCAGCCGCACCTGCAACTGCGCAGGGTTAATGCCGTGGCGACTCAGGGCTCGGTCGATAGTCTGCCGCGTGGAGGATTGGGGATCCAGGGTAATAAAAGGCAGCGTCACCAAATCGCCTAGAGCAGGAGCAGCAGGGGTGCAGCCGGGGGCGCCAACCAAGACATACTCATCCTCTGCCACAGCAATTACCTTCAGATGCCGCTGCAACTCAAACGGGATCTCTCCCCCAACTACGGCCAGGTCTAAGCGACCGTCAACCAGCTTTTGAGCAATTCGCCGAGTGGATTGCACCAAGAGCTGCACAGCTATGCCGGGGTAGTAGCGGTGGTACTGGGCAATTAAAAAAGGCATCACATAGGTGCCTACCGTTTGGCTAGCCCCCAACACCAACTGTCCCCTTCCCATCTCCCGCACCTCGGCCAGGGCCTGAACGGCCTCCCGGCAAAGCTTGAGGATGCGCTCGCTGTACTGAAGCAACACTTGCCCTGCATCCGTCAGCTCCACCTTACGCCCGCTCCGGTCAAACAGCACTACCCCTAACTGGCGCTCCAGGTTCTGCACTTGCAAGCTAACCGCCGGCTGGGAGATGAATAGACTGTCAGCGGCCCGACGAAAACTTCCCTCCTGGGCAATGGCTTGGACGATGAGGAGCTGATCTAGGGTAAACGGCAATCCATCGGCCATAGAGAACTCCAACTGCCGGTGTGGATCCTCAAGGAGCTGGCTGGCGGCGCCAAGAGCCCCTCGAGATACCACTATAATGCGACCAATAAGGCAAAGTAATCAGAAGCCCTAGCGGGGGCTATAGGGGGCCCAATAGCCTCGGCCCTGCTGCTTTGCAGCATTGGCAGCTTCCTTGAGGATAAGTCCGTACTTGAGGCCATCCGTTTGCCTTGCTAGCAGGCCATGCCCCAAAAACAGCACCTCCTGGTTGATGAGGGTGTGGGCCTGCCAGACGTAGGCGGGCAGGATTGGCCCAGGAGCAAGGGCCGGATCCAGCTCTAAGAGCACCTCGCGCCCCAGCAAAGTCGTTTTTAGGTATTGGCCGGCAGCGTAGATAGGCAGAGGGGTTTGCCGCCGCAGCTCTGTCCAAGTAGGGTTGATCCCCCCTGGCAAGGGATCGACCCCAATCAGGTGCACCAGCCGCGCCTGTAAGTCCCCTTCAATTTGCACAACCAGGGTGCTGGAGTCAACTACCCCAATGACTTCTGCCCGTTTGAGCTTGGCGAGATCGGGACGGGCCACTGGGGTCAGGCCCCAGGCAGGAGAGGCTGCAACGAGCAAGGGCACGGCCAGCAGGCTCCTCAACCAACTTCGTCCATGGGGTATTAAGCGTTGGGAAACTGAGCGCAGGGCTTTTTGCAGCATGGGCATTACCTGTTCCAGGGCGGATTTGACGAGGGGGAGGGGTTTCTACTGGGCCGCAAGGGGGGATCCGGCTACCTCGTCACTTTACAAAAAACTTGGGCCAAGGGGTCAGCTTGGCAGAATTTGCTGCCGTTTCCCTGGGCCGACCCCGTTGACCAAGACGGTCACCAAGCCCAGCCGGTTGCCCGCCAGAATATCCGTCCACCGGCGATCGCCTACTATGGCCACTGCCTCGACCGGCAAGCCCATGTGCGCCACAGCCTGTCGCAGGGCGCGCCGCGAGGGTTTGCCAGCCCCGTGAATGAAAGGTAGGTTCAAACGCTCACCAATTTGCCGAATCCGGTTGCGGTTGAGGTTGTTGCTCACTAGCCAAATCTGAAAGTGGGGGCGCAACTGCTCTAGCCAAGCCGCTACTGCTGGATCCACCTCCGTCTGCCGGCTCGGCACCAGCGTGTCGTCTACGTCAAAGATGATGCCCCTTACCTGCCAGGCCCGCAGCTCCTCTGTCTGCAGCTGCAAGACAGTGCCATCCACGATCACATCCGGCTGCAGGAGCTTAAACCAAGGCTTGCGAACCATCGCTAGGGACTTGTTGGCGAAGGAGGTTGCTGGAGTTGGCTAAGAATTTGCCGTTGGGCCGCCTCGTGCTCTGCTAGGGTTCTGCTGAAAACGTGGGTGCCATCGTAGCGGGCCACAAAGTAGAGGTAGTCGGTCTCCTCAGGCTCCAAAACAGCTCTCAGGCTGGCCAGGCCAGGGTTGGCAATGGGGCCAGGAGGCAGGCCGGGGTTGAGGTAGGTGTTGTAGGGGGAGGGGGTGCGCACCTCGGCAAGGGTGAGACGGCGGGCTGGGGTTTGCTGGATGTTGAGGGCGTATTCTACGGTTGGGTCGGCAGCCAGCGGCATTCCTGCTTTGAGGCGGTTCAAAAAGACGCCTGCAATCAGGGCTCGCTCTTCTGGCACTGCAGCCTCCCGCTCCACGATGCTGGCCAGGGTGACCCACTCGTGCAGCGAGAGAGGGGTGGCATGCTGCCGAAACAGGGGCAGGGCCACCTCGGCAAAGCGCTGCAGCATAGCGTTGATGACTAGCTCAGCCTTCTGGCGATCCGGCAGGGATCCCTCCAGCTGCTCGGCAGGGAAGAAATAGGTGTCGGGGAAGAGGTAGCCTTCTAGGGAGCTGAGGTTGGGAGGCAGCCAATCGAGAGGAGGGATCACACGAGCCGTGGCGATGAAGACCTCGGCTGGGATCCAATTGCGCTCGGCCAAAGCCTCCGCGATCTGTTGCATCCGCCAGCCCTCCGGGATGGTGAGCCGCCGCTGCAGAATGCGGCCCTGTCGCAGTTGCTGGGCCACTGCCAGCATGTCTTGGTTGGGATCCAGAGCGTAGGTGCCCGCCTGAAACATCCAGTTGCGCCCCAAGGTGCGGCTCCACAGCTCCCAGGCCAGCGCCGAGCGGATCACCCCTGCTTGCTGGAGTTGTCTCCCAATCTGGCGGCTGCTGCTGCCCGGCTGAATCGTTACTTGGATTGGCTCTGAACCCCCCACTGGCTGAAGCCAGGTCTGCCATCGCCAGTAGCCCAATCCTCCTGATAGAACCAGCAGAAAAATCAAGCTCTGCCAATAGCGAAGCGGGACGTAGTCCATAAACGCTGGCTCCCACGCTTGCGGAGGCGCTGCACAGCAGCCAGGGGTGCCTCAGCGCTTTGCTTTGCAGCGCGCTTGGACGAGAGGGGATCCCTGGGCCCCTGAGCCGTCATCGCCTTTCCATGGCGGAAACCCTGCCCCAGCCTGCCTTGGTTGTCGGCAGCAAAATCATCATATCCTCCCCTGACCTCCAGCCAGTCGGAGCCCTAGGGAGAAGGCTTGTCGATCCCGTTGCTCCCCGAACTCCTTTGGCCAATCCAGGTGCCGATGGGCTCCCCCTGCACAGCCCGATAAATGTTGCCAGGGGTAGTCAAGTCAAAGACGACGATGGGGAGTTGGTTTTCCTTGCAGAGGGCAATGGCCGTACTATCCATCACCCGCAGATCGCGGGTCAGCACATCCTGGTAGCTGAGGACATCGTAGCGGCGGGCCTGGGGGTGAGTTTTGGGATCGGCATCGTAAACCCCGTCCACCTTGGTGGCCTTGAAAATGACTTCGGCGTCGATCTCCGCTGCTCGCAGGGCTGCCGTGGTGTCAGTGGTGAAGAAGGGGTTGCCGGAACCCGCCCCGAAGATCACCACCCGCCCTTTTTCCAGGTGACGAATGGCGCGGCGACGAATGTAAGGCTCTGCCACCTCCTGCATGGCAATGGCCGTCTGCACGCGCGTCGGGATCCCGGCCCGCTCAATAGCATCCTGCAAGGCCAAGGCGTTGATGACGGTGGCCAACATGCCCACGTAATCAGCAGAGGCCTGATCCATTCCCTGCGCAGCCGCCTCTTGGCGCCCACGCCAGATGTTGCCCCCTCCCACCACAATGGCCACCTGTACCCCGGCTTGCACCACCGTGGCTACCTCGTTGGCAATGAAACTCAAAACCTTGGGGTCGATCCCGTAGGAACGATCCCCCATCAGGGCTTCGCCACTTAGCTTCAGGAGAATCCGTCGGTATTTCATAACTCCTCCGCTCCAGCCCACCCCTGCAATACAATAGCAGGTTTAGGGGCGAGCTCCCCGCCAGGGATCCAGCCCTAGAGGACAGGGCCGTTCCAATCGCGTAAGCGGGCCGTAGGCCTTACCTCCTAGCCGCCGGCAGCCAGGGACTCTCCCAGCAAGCCTAGGCCAATGAGAACAAATCCCACGCCCGCCAGGGTTCTCATCCAACGTGGGGGGAGTATCTTCGCCACCCAGGCTCCGGCCCACACCCCGAGAAAGCTAGTGCTGATGAGGGCCGCAGCAGCCCCGCAGAAGATTACTGTCAGGTCTTGCGAGCGGGCACTGAGGAGCAGCGTAGCCAATTGGGTTTTGTCGCCCATTTCGGCCAGCAGAATTGAGGCAAAGCTGACCAAAGCAGCCCGATTGGCTATTTGCCGGAGAGAAAAAGAGGAGGCTGGACTACCGTTTTCTCGGTTCACCACGTTCCTTTATTTACCCTACTCGTTTGGGAGCAGTTGTCTTGGAAAGCTAGCCCTGCTCTAGGCGAGCACTCTGCCACTCCCGCCACAGCACATAGACTCCGATCATTAAAAAGCCCACTCCCGCCGCCCACTCTACCCAGGCTGCCGGGATCACCTGACCTAGCCACCCGCCCAACAGGACACTGAACAAGCTGGCGGTGACCAAGGCACTGGCCGAGCCAAAAAAGATGGCCCAGGGAGACTGGGACTGGGCGCTTAGAAGCAAGGTTGCCAACTGGGTCTTGTCACCCATTTCCGCCACAAAAACCGTTAAAAAGGTAACCAGCCAAAGGTGCAGTGGCGATCCCTCTCCCAGGTTGTTCTCGGGAGCAGAGGTTACAAGAGGTAGCGGCAGGGCTAACCCCAACTGCTCCAGCCAAAAGGGCAGCAAAGCCATAGCGCCCGCTTCCTAACCGCCTTCATTAGCTTACTGCATGGCCTAGCCGCCGGAGCTAGTCCCCTGCAGACGCAGGTAAGGTAGAAGGAAGTAAGGACATCCACTTTGGCAGCGCGCTATGACCACAACCCTTGAAGTGCCTAAGCGGGGCTTACCCGTTACCATCATCACCGGCTTTCTGGGGAGTGGGAAAACCACTCTCGTAAACCACATCCTCAGGAATCAAAAGGGAATGCGCACGGCGGTGCTGGTCAACGAGTTTGGGGAAATCGGCATCGACGGCGAGCTGATTATCTCCAGTGAAGAAGACCTGGTGGAGCTGAACAACGGCTGCATCTGCTGCACCATTCGCGATGACATTGTCGACAGCGTGCTGCGCCTGATGGAGCGCTCGGACAAAATCGACTATCTGGTGGTGGAAACCACTGGGCTGGCGGATCCCTTGCCGGTTGCCCTCACCTTCTTGGGACCAGAATTGCGGGATCTGACGCGGCTTGATTCGATTATCACTCTGGTGGATGCTAGCAACTTTGCCCCCGATCTGTTCCACAGCGACGTAGCCTACAGCCAAATTGCCTATGGGGACGTCATCCTCCTCAACAAAACTGACCTTGTCGAAGCGGCAGAAATTGAGCGCTTGGAAAAACGCATCCGCGAGATCAAGGAAGATGCCCGCATCTTGCGCACGGTCAACAGCGTTGTTCCCCTAGAGCTCATCCTAGATACCGATCTATTTCAGCCCAGCTCCCTGCCCCAGGAGGAGGCCCACGAGGCTGAGCACGACCACGAACACGACCATGAGCATGGCCACTCGCACCACAGCCACATCGAGGTTGAGGGTTTTAACTCCCTCTCCTTTGAAAGCGATCGGCCCTTCTCTCTGGACGCCTTCCAGAACTTTCTCAACGAGTTGCCTGAGGCGGTCTTTCGGGCCAAAGGGATCCTATGGTTTGAAGAAAGCCCAGAGCGGTATATCTTCCACCTCAGCGGCCGACGCTACACCCTCAGCAGCGATGAGTGGCCTCGCCAGCCCAAAAACCAGTTGGTGCTCATTGGCCAGCACCTCGATACGGCCAAGCTGCGGCAAAAGTTGGAAGCCTGTCTTGTCCCTGCGCCGGTCTAGGGTTAGGAGTTAGTCGGGCCCTGTTCCAGCAGCCTTGCGAGGGGAGCCTTGAGAGAGGGCATCCCGCCCATGGCCGACATTTTTGTGATGATCCGCAACCAAGCCAACAATGCCCTCACTTCCATCGAGGGGATCCCTTTTGTCGCCTTCTTGGAGCAGGAGGGGAAACGGATTGGGGAAGAAACCATCGAGTTAATCTACGCCGACGCCGGCTTTGATGACCTACCCGTTGGGGAATACATTGTGGGAGTACGGCACGGGCGGGTGGAACCGCCAAAAGCCACCTGCCCAGTAGTCATCAGGGCTGTCGATGAAGTTGTTTTGGTAACATTTACATACCTTGAGCCCGAGCGGGTACTGCTGAACACTCGCATTGCTGTGGAAAAAAGGCTGTAACCATGACCGTTAAAGCAATCCCATCCCACTCCATCAAAGCTTTCCGCTATCGAGTGTTCTGTTTGGGACAGGATCTCTGGAAAGCCCAGGATCCAATTAGCCGTGCCAATTTGGCCCTGCAACTGGCCGATGCCGCTACAACCTTGGCCCGCCTGGAAGTCCAAGCCGCCCAGGCTCAGCTTTCCCACTCTCTCCCGAAAGCAGGCCCTCGCTAGGGATCCCGTCTACTCCCATTCGATGGTGCCCGGAGGCTTAGAGGTGATGTCGTAGACCACCCGGTTGACACCCGGAACCTCGTTGACGATGCGGTTAGAGATGGTGGCCAAGAGGTCGTAGGGCACCCTGGCCCAGTCTGCCGTCATGCCGTCCTCGCTGGTAACCAACCGCACCACTACCGGGCAAGCATAGGTGCGCTTGTCTCCCATTACCCCCACCGAGCGCACTTCTGGCAGCAACACGGCAAAGGCTTGCCAGAGCTTGGAGTAGTAGCCAGAGCGGTTAATCTCTTGGCGAACAATCATGTCGGCCTCGCGCAGGATCTCCAGCCGCTCTTGGGTAACCTCTCCTACAATGCGGATGGCCAGCCCCGGCCCTGGAAAGGGGTGACGATGAACGATTTCTTCCGGCAGGCCCAAGGAGCGAGCCAGCTGCCGCACCTCATCCTTGAAGAGCTTGCGCAAGGGTTCTACCAGCTTAAAGCGCAGATTTTTCGGCAAGCCGCCGACATTGTGGTGGCTTTTGATCTTGACGGCAATCCGCTCCCCAGTTACCGGATCCACGTTGGTGTTGGCCGACTCGATCACATCCGGGTAGAGAGTGCCCTGGGCCAGGTACTCGAAAGGACCCAGCCGCTGCGACTCCTCCTCGAACACGCGAATGAACTCTGCCCCAATGCGCTTGCGTTTTTCTTCTGGGTCGGTAACCCCCTTCAACTGCTGGAGAAAGCGCTCTTGAGCATCTACATAGTGGACGGGGATGTGGAATTGCTCCTGGAAAAGGCGCAGCAGCCGCTGCGGCTCGCCCTTGCGCATAAACCCTTGGTCGATGAACACGCAGGTGAGCTGGTCGCCAATGGCCTTGTGCAGCAAGAAAGCCAGGGTGGAACTATCCACCCCGCCGGAGAGAGCCAGCAACACCTTCTTGTTGCCCACCTGGGCGCGAACCTCTCGGATGGCCTCCTCCAGAAAAGCCTCCGTGGTCCAGGTGGGCTCGCAGCGGCAGATGTGATAGACAAAATTGCGCATCAGGAAAGCGCCGCCCTCGGAGTGGGCCACCTCTGGGTGAAATTGCACTCCGTACAGACGACGGACGGGATCGGCAATGGCAGCAAAGGGAGTGTTGTCCGTGGCGGCCAGGGCGTGAAAGCCTGGCGGCAATTCAGTGACCACATCCCCATGGCTCATCCACACAGTGCTGTTTTCTGGCAGGTTGGTGAGCAGGTCAGTGGGATCCAAAACATGGAGGGCGGCCCGGCCATACTCGCCTTTGCGGGCAGGCTCTACCCGGCCCCCCAACTGTTGCACCATGAGCTGCATGCCGTAGCACACGCCTAAGATGGGGATCCCCAACTTCCAGATCTCCGGGTCGCAGGCGGGAGCACCCGGCTCGTAGACGGAGCTGGGGCCGCCGGAGAGGATAATGCCTTGGGGCCGCAGTTGCCGCAGTTGTTCGGCGGTGGTGCGGTAGGAGAGAATTTCCGAATAGACCCGGGCTTCACGGACGCGACGGGCAATCAGCTCCGAGTACTGGGAGCCAAAGTCGAGAATGACGATCATCTGGCGCTGCACCTTGAGGGGGAGCCGGAACGCTTACCCAGGGCCGGATGAACAGCAGGGCCAAGAGATTAGCTGGGGATAACATCGTAGCAAGGACAGAGAGCTTTCCTGCAGGCATCTACCCTGGAAAACTTCTCGCAGAGGAGCTTTTGGGGCAAAACCGCCCCCTGGATCCCTGATAGAGTTTGCCATCGGCCAGGCCTGAAAGCGGGCAGAATGAGGATAGCGCTCTAGGCCAGTGGGCATAGCGCCAGGGATCCCTATGTCCACCCTCGTTGCCGAATCCTTTCAAACCTATCTACGTCGCCGCCGACGTCTGCTGGCCCGCCGTTTCAAGCACCAGCAAGGGTGGGTTGCGGTTTTGGCTCTCTTGGCCTTGTACTTGCTCAGTTGGGAGGCCCTGGGCGAGAGTAAGCTGTTACCGCTCCCGTGGCTAGCGGTGATCCCGCTGCTGGGGGGAGGGCTCTACAGCCTAGGCGCCGCGATGATCTGGAGGCTGCGCCAGCGCTGCTCCGCCCAGCTTTTGGCCGAAATGATCAGCTTGCCCCATTTGGCTTTAGCCGCCTTGATCTGGCTGGGTCTGGCCACTTGGGGAGAGCAGCTTTCCCCTTTCCTGCTACGCCAAAAAAACCAACTGTTGGCCGGCCTGGTACTCAGTTGGCTGGTGGCCCAGGGGTGGAGTTTTCTGCGTCCCGGCTCGATGGTAGAGGTGGGACAACTGTGGGCCGATTACCTGCAGGAGCTACGGGCTTCGGTGCTACAGCCCTGCTACTGCCGCCTGGAGGCCTGTCGCCAGGCGCTGCGCTCCTATCAGGCTATTTGGCAAGACCTCCAACTGGAAGAGCTGGAGGCCCAGCACCTCGTCCAGCTCCTGTCTGAATCCCTGCTGCCGCTGGCCTTGCCCCTCAAAGTCTACGCCCGCCAGGTTCACCACTGCTGTCAGCAGCTAGCAGCCCTGCTGGCGCAGATGCAGGAGCGGGTGGAGCGGCTGGAGCAGGTGCTTTTGGAGGTGGAGCTGGAGTTGGCTTCCCGTCAGCCTTTCCAGGCTCAGGCCCAGCCGATTAACCTCTTGCTGGAGGAGGGGATCCCCTACCAGGAGCTGGATTTGCAGGAGTTGGTTTGCCTAAACCAGGAACTGCTGGGGGCGGATCGCTCTTTGCAGGGCTTGACCCAGGAGCTCAAGGGTTGGGCCGAAAAAGCCATCCCTGCCGCCTTGAAGCTGAGCCTCCCAGGATGACCAAAGCTGAAAAGACCCCGCTGGTTCCACTGGAGCCCCCCGAGCTCAAGGCGCTGTGGGCAAGGTGGCTAGCAGAGCTGGGTTGGCAACCCACGGAGCGCCAGCAACGGCAACTGCAGCAGCTCTACCCCCTGGTGATGGCCGGCAACCGCACCCAAAACCTCACCCGCATCACTGACCCCATCGACTTCTGGGAAAAACACCTGTGGGACTCGCTGCGGGGCCTGTGCTTGCTGGGTCCGTGGGAGGTCATTCAAACCCAGCCCTGGCGGGGCATCGACGTTGGCACTGGAGCAGGCTTTCCAGGGATCCCGGCCCAAATTGCCCTACCCCAGGCCAGCTTTACCCTGCTAGATAGCACCCAGCGCAAGATTGCCTTTGTGCAAGGCGTTTTGCAGCAGCTCTCCCTGGCCCAGGCGCGGGCAGTGGCCCAGCGGGCGGAAGTTTGGGGGCAAGACCCGCAGGAACGTGGCAGCTACGATCTGGCCCTGGCCAGGGCTCTGGCCGCAGCGGAGATTTGTGCCGAGTATTGTCTGCCCCTACTCAAGGTGGGAGGACGCGCCATCCTCTATCGTGGCCATTGGACCGAGGCCGAAGCCCAAGTCCTGGAGCGGGCCCTCTCCCTTTTGGGAGGGAAACTGGTTCACATCGAAGCCTTCACCACTCCCCACAGCCACAGCGTGCGCCACTGTCTGCTGCTGGAGAAAGTGGCTCCCACACCAGCTCTCTATCCCCGCCCTCCTGGTGTTCCCCAACGTCAACCCTTGGGGCGGGGCAAGCCTTCCCAAAGGTTGCAATCCTGAATTTCCTGGCTCGGGGATGTCTGCAGAAAATTTTGGAGGGGGGAGTTTGCAAATGCTGCTGCTAGGACTAAGATGGGGTTGGCATCAGTTTCGGATCAAGCCAAGGGTCTAACCAGGCGAGCTTCCGAACTGAGCGCTAGAGGGTAAAGTTCGGAGTTCGCAGGGTTATGACCATTTTTGTCGGCAACTTGTCCTTCAAGGCCAGTGAAGAAGACCTGCGTCTGGTTTTTTCTGAATACGGCACTGTCAAGCAAATCAAGATTCCAGTAGATCGCGAGACAGGCCGCAAGCGAGGTTTTGCCTTTGTGGAGCTGGAAAACGAAGCCGACGAGCAAAAAGCTATCGAAGAACTGGATGGAGCTACTTGGATGGGCCGAGATTTAAGAGTTAACAAGGCACTGCCGCGTCAGGCCAGCAGTAGCCGAGGTGCTCGTCCCTCCCGCTTCTAGGTCGTCAGGTTGCCGTGTTGAGGGAGTAGCTGGCGTACATCCCCAGCAGGCTACCGCTGACGCCAAACAGGGATCCCAGCAACCTCACTGGGTGTAGTCGAGGCACTAGCAATAGGAGAGTGAGGCCCACCCCTGTCAGCACGTTGGCGTTGCTCGCCCTCTGGGTGTTGCCGAAGAGGAAGTAGCGATGCAGGCCCGCTGGCGGATGGGAATCAGTACCGAGGAACAGCTCGGTGCCGAGACAGTGTGCCCTGGGGGTGTCCAATCCCGCTCTCATCCAAACGGTTGCCGCCGAAGCGGGGGTTCAGGTAGCCGAAGGGGCTCCCAGACAGGGGGGCTGAGTTTTGTATGATAGGGGCTCAGACCCTCGTTCTCTCACCTCGTCCATGCCTGCTGCCATCCGTCGCCCGCCTCGCTCTCTCTACTGTGGCCAAGTGCGCCCAGCCCATATCGGCCAGACGGTTACCCTCTACGGCTGGATTGACCGCCGCCGCGACCACGGGGGCGTGATCTTCCTCGATTTGCGGGATCGCTCCGGCATTGTGCAACTGGTGGCCGATCCCCAGAAGACTCCTCTTGCCTACGAGCTAGCCAAGGAGGTGCGCAATGAGTACGTGGTGCGGGTAACAGGAACAGTTCAGCCCCGGCCTGCCGACTCCTTCAACCCCCGCCTGGCCACGGGCGAAGTGGAGGTTTATGCAGAGCAGCTGGAGATTCTTAGCCGGGTGGCCAAGCAGCTTCCCTTCAGCGTCTCCGGGGAAGAAGGGGAAGAGGTGCGGGAGGAGATTCGCCTGCGCTATCGCTACCTGGACTTGCGCCGGGAGCGGCTGTCGCGCAACCTGCAACTGCGTCACCAGGTCATCAAGGCCATCCGCCGCTTTCTGGAAGACGAGGAAGGCTTCATCGAGGTAGAGACCCCCATCCTCACCCGCTCTACTCCCGAAGGCGCCAGAGACTACCTAGTGCCCAGCCGCCTCAACCCTGGGGAGTGGTTTGCTCTGCCGCAGTCGCCTCAGCTTTTTAAGCAGTTGCTGATGGTGGCTGGTGTGGATCGCTACTACCAAATTGCCCGCTGCTTTCGGGATGAGGATCTGCGGGCGGATCGCCAGCCGGAGTTTACTCAGTTGGACATGGAGATGAGCTTCATGGATCAGGAGGCAATCCTGGAGCTCAACGAGCGGCTCATCTGCCATATCTTCAAAACCGTTAAAGGGATCGACCTGCCCCGGCCCTTCCCACGGCTAACCTACGCCGAGGCCATGGCCCGCTACGGTTCCGACAAGCCCGACACCCGCTTTGGGCTGGAGTTGGTGGATGTTTCGGCGGTGTTTCAGGGATCCCGCTTTCAAGTCTTTGCCAAAGCCCTGCAGCAGGGAGGAGTCGTCAAAGTTCTGCCAGTGCCCGGCGGCGATGAACAGATCTCCAACACCCGCATCAAACCGGGCGGAGATCTGTTTAAGCTCGTCACTCAGTACGGGGCAGGCGGTTTGGCCTTCATTCGGGTGCGTCCCGATAGCCTCGACACCATTGGTGCCCTCAAGGAGAGCCTCAGCCCTGAGCAGGAACAGCAGTTGCGGCAGCTGACCAACGCCAAGCCAGGGGATCTGCTGCTGTTTGGGGCAGGGCCGGCGGCGGTGGTCAACGAGTCGCTGGGCCGGCTGCGGCTGCACCTAGGCCATGAACTGGGTTTGATCCCGGAGAATGCCTTGAATCTCCTCTGGATTACGGATTTCCCGATGTTTGAATTCAACGCCGAAGAAAACCGCCTGGAAGCCCTGCACCACCCCTTTACTGCTCCCCATCCTGACGACTTGGCCGACTTGAAGACGGCGCGGGCCCAGGCTTACGACTTGGTCTGGAACGGCGTGGAAGTGGGGGGGGGATCCCTGCGCATCTACCAGCGGGAGATCCAGGAGCAGGTTTTCCAAATCATTGGCCTTAGTCCTGAGGAGGCGCGGGAGAAGTTTGGCTTTTTGCTAGAAGCCTTTGAGTACGGCACCCCACCTCACGGGGGTATTGCCTACGGACTAGACCGGCTGGTGATGCTGCTGGCAGGGGAAGATTCCATTCGCGATGTCATCGCCTTTCCCAAAACCCAGCAGGCCAGGTGCTTGCTCACCGGTGCCCCCTCCGGTGTTGAGCCCAGGCAGCTTAAAGAACTGCACGTAGCCTCCACCTACCAGCCCGGCTAAAGGACGGATAAGCATCCACCCCTACTGCGTTGGTCTCCCTATGCTAGATCTGACCGGAAAGAAAGCCTTGGTAACCGGCATTGCCAACGAGCGCTCCATTGCCTGGGGCATTGCCCAGCAGCTGCACAAAGCAGGAGCTAGGTTGGGGGTTACCTACTTGCCGGACGAGCGGGATCGTTTCAAGACGAAAGTCCAACAACTCACTGAGCCCCTGCAACCGGATTTTCTCCTTCCCTGCGACGTCCAAAGCGATCAGCAAATCAACGACCTATTTCAGGCAGTGGCCCAAAAGTGGGGCCAGCTCGACATCCTGGTTCACTGCCTGGCCTACGTCAAAAAAGAGGAGCTGAGCGGCAACTTTAGCGATATCTCGCGGCAGGGGTTTGCCCTGGCCATGGATGTGAGCACCTACTCCCTGATTGCCCTCTGCCGGGCCGCTAAGCCCCTCTTGAGATCCGGCAGCAGCGTCCTCACCCTCACCTACTTAGGGGGAGTGCGAGTGGTGCCTAACTACAACATGGCTGCTGTCACCAAAGCGGGCCTAGAAACCTGCGTTCGCTACCTGGCAGCCGAGCTGGGCCCCGCCGGGATCCGGGTGAATGCCATTTCTGCTGGACCCATTCGCACCTTGGCTTCCTCGGCCATTGCTGATTTTCATGCCATGCTGCACGCGGTCGAGGAGAAAGCTCCCCTGCGGCGCAATATCACCCAGCTCGAGGTGGGCAATGTGGCAGCTTTTCTGGCCAGCGACCTAGCTAGCGGCATTACTGGCCAGGTGATCTACGTAGACAGTGGATATAGCATCCTGGGTTTTTAGGCTCGGTGGGATCTCCCTGGCATGAACCGCTTTTCCTTTTCCCCCTTGCAGCGGCTGCTAGTGACCTGGATTTTGATGGTCATTAGCGGCTGGCTGGCCCTGCAAGTGGGCCGTCTGTTTGGCCATCTGCTCGCCACCATCCTGACAGCGGCGGTACTGGCTTTTTTGCTCAACTACCCAGTCCAGGCGCTGCAGCGCTACCGGGTCAACCGTGTTGTAGCGGTGGCTTTGGTCTTTGCCCTCTCGGTGGTGCTGCTGGTTTTGGTGGGGATTGCCGTTGTGCCCCTCCTGGCTAAGCAGGTGGTGCAGTTGGGGGCACGGATCCCTGAGTGGGTGGATACTTTACAACATTGGCTTGGCCAGATTAGCCTCTGGGCTGCCGAGCGCAACATCAACCTTGGCCAGCCGGAGCTGGTGAACACTCTCCTCAGCCGCCTGCAGGCCGGTGCTGAAAAAATTGCCAGCCAATCCCTCGACATCCTCCTAGGCACCTTTAACCAGGTGGTCGACTTGGTGTTGGTCTTGGTGTTGGCCTTCTACATGCTGCTCTATGGGGGCCAGTTTTGGCAGGGGTTGCTCAGCCTCTTTCCCAAGCCCTGGGGGCCGCGCATCGGCGAAGCCCTGGTGCTCAGCTTTCAGAACTTTCTCATCAGCCAGTTGGTGTTGGGGTTCATGATGGCCCTGATGCTGGTGCCAGCGTTTGGGCTGCTGCGAGTACCCTTTGGGCTTTTGTTTGGCCTCTTGATTGGCCTGCTGGAGGTGATCCCGCTGGTAGGGGGCTTCATTGGTATTGGCGCGGCAGCAGTGCTGCTGGCCTTCCAGGACATTTGGCTCAGCCTCAAGGTGGTGCTGGTCTCCCTGATCGTGCAGCAGATCAAGGATCGGGTCATCGCTCCCCGGCTGATGGGAGAGCTGATTGGCCTCAACCCGGTGTGGATCTTGATTGCCCTGTTGGCGGGGGCACAGCTGGGGGGCATCCTGGGCGTGATCGTTGCCATCCCCCTCAGCAGCGTGGTGAAGAGTCTCTACGAGGTGGCCCGTTCCGCCGAGTTGGCCGCCGAAGAGGGGTTGGACTTGACGGCAAAGGTGACCTCCCTCGGCAAAAGCCCCCTCGAAACTCGCCGGGAGGAGATCCAGGAGGTCTAGCTTCCAATAGGCATTGTCCTAGCGAATTTTGCCCTCGATAAAGGGCACCTCCAACACCTTTTCGTGGTGGATGGGGCCGTGGCCGAAGTAGCCCCCCTCTCCAAACAGTTCGCCGTGGTCGGCTGTAACCGTGATGTAGGTGTTTTTGGGAACCAGATCGAACAGCTGCTCAAAGACCCCGTCTAAGTAGCGCACCGCCTCAATCTGCCGCTGCCGCAGCTCCTCCAACTGGGCGGCGCTGAAAAAAGGGATCCCCTCCTCTTTCCCTTCATCCAGCCGCTTGAGCACCCCGTTGACCCCCGAAATGTGGGGCCACGCGCTGGGATCCTCATCGGGCAGGGCGTAGGGATAGTGAGTTTCGCCTACATTGAGCAGGTAAAAGCTAGGGCGATCCGGATCAAAGCGCAACTGCTCCACCATAGCCGCCATGTCGTTGTGCCGGGGCATGAGACGGTAGGAATCGAAGTCGCGATTGAGCAGAGTGCTGGGATTGAGCACCGGCATGGAGACCAGGGCGTGGGTGGTGTAGCCCAGTTGGTGCTTCAGGAGCGTTGGCAGGTAGAGGTGAGGCAGCAGGTGCTTGAACTCAATCGGCTGCCGGGTGCCGAGGCGCTCGTTATAGCGCAAATACTCCTGCTTGTAGTGTTCGGAGGCAAAAACGTGGGTGGGGCTGGTATGGGGCAGCAGGCCCATGAGCAGGTTGTAGTGAGCAGGAGCTGTCCAGGAAGCGTAGCTCCAGCGCTTTTCCAGAGGACCTAGCTTCAGCAAGTGCTTGGGCTTAGCCGCCAGCAGGCTGTCGAAGCGACAACTGTCTAGCACGATGAGCAGGTAGTTATTCTGCCCCTGGGGTTCGGGGGCGGGCTCAGGGGCGGGGGCTGGAGACGATCTCCACCAGTTTAGGAATCCCATTCTTCCTCCTCTTCAGCAGAGTAAGGCCGCCGGACAATCCGCCAGCTGGGGGTTGTTGCTGCATCGTCCTCAGGTTCGCTGGGTTCGGGGGCAGGCTCGCGAATGCGTTCCGGCGGGATATTGGAATAGGAATAGCGGCCTGTCTCAGGATCCGGCAAATCTGGTGGCAAATAGTGGTCGGGGGGAAGTAGCTGCGCTTCCAAAAAGCGCACCCGGTCGAGGAGCTGATTGAGCTTGCGAATGGCCTGGCGCTGCAACGCCCGCTCGTGGAGCTGCCAGGATCCCACGTACAAAAATCCCAAGCCCACTCCTACTCCATAGGCCATCAAGAGCACCAGCGACAGAGGTACAGCAGGGCCAGCCTGTCCAGCTACAACAACCACCGCTGCCGATCCCCAGTTTTGGACCAGGAAAATCCCCCAGGCCAGGATCCACAGCCCTAGGAGCAGGGAGCGGATGTTTTGGAGCATGACCTCAACCTTCCCTCTCCCCTAGGCTACCACCAATCCCTGGCAGGGGGCAGGACGGGGTTAGTTGAAGGTGTTGGATCCCCAGCCGGGGGCCACTTGAGCGGCCCTGAGGATAAAGGCAGCTAGGTTGCGCAGCGCCTCATCATCCATCCAGGAGGGGGGCACAGGACGGCAGCCATAGCTAGGCTTGCTGCCGTCGTAGCTGCGGGGATCCCGCTGGTACTCGACAAGAGCTTGGATGGTGTCGCGGGGCGGAGTGGCACCGCGCAAGTCTTTCAGCGAGAGAGAAATGTTGGGAGCGGGCAGGGTAGAGCCGCCCACATGGCAGTTCAAGCAAGCAGATTGGAAGCGGTTTTTCCCGTCGCTCAGCTGCTCCGGAGTAAAGGTAAGGGTGCGTCCCTCCGCATCCCAGGGCAGCTCCACCGGCCCAGTTGCCCGCAGATATTGGCTCACGTAGGGATCCACGCGGGCCAGCGCTGGGCTAGCCAACCCCAGCCAAACTAGGAGCAGGATCCCCGCCCACCTCCAGGCCGGCTGAGGGATCCGCCACCGCTTTGCCCCTTGAGTTTGCCCAGGCATCAGAGATAGGCCGAAAGGTCACTGTGGGATTCGCTCTTGGTGCCGCCCCAGCCGGGCACCGTCTTGGCCTGAACCAAGATATAGCCAGCAATTAACTTCAGATCCTCCTCGGTAAGGTTGCGCAGGCGGGGATACTCGCTCAAGAGCTGCGTGTTGGGATGGTATTCCACCAGCGACTCTACCCCGTCGTAGGTGACTGGGTTTTTGATGTAGTCCACGATTGCCAGCACGTTATCGCGAGGAGGTGTTGCCCCCGCCAGATCCGCAAGCTTCAAAGTCACATCTGGGTTGGGAAGGGTTTGACCCCCCACATGGCACTGGGCACAGGTTTTGTTAAAAAGTTGCTTGCCGCGGGCCAGTTGCGCCTCGGTAAAAGTAATGGTTTCAGTTGGCGACAGGGGTACCGGAGGGATCTGCCTAGCTGCCAGGGCCGGCCACCCAGCAAACCCAGCCAGCCCCAGCGCCAGGATGCAAATCAACAGCCGCCGACGCACCGCTGCCAGCGCTTTCTGCAAAGAAAAGGATTTGCTAAACATGGGTCTCCATCAATGACTTCGAAAACGGCGTCAGCTTTGCTCCAGCGACAAACCCGACACCCGGATCTAAGGATAGACCATTGCGGGATCACTTGCAGACAGGATTTTGGCTTCCCTTTCCCTTCTTTGGAGTGTTAAGTTTAATTGCAAATTCAGGATCTCCAGCAGCTAGGATTGGCCTTTGCGACAACAGCTAGCATAAAGCTTAGCCTGCCGATCTGGAGGTTCTGGAGCCGAGTTCTAGGATTGCCCATGTCATCTTTCCGGTTCCAGCCGTTGCGGGTGGCCTTCACCTGTGCAGATCCCAGCCAAGCGCAAATGCCTGTTGCCGAGTTGCTGGCGGCTCTGCCGGCCTCGCCGCTTCTGGCCTACACTGAACCGGAAACGGCGGCTCTGCGGGTAGAGATGCTGCCGGATGCAACCTATTACTTCTACCGCCGCGGAGAAGACGTGGCCCTGGCGGCTTTCCGCATCCCAGTGAAAAAGCTGCAGGCTCTGCCCCGCAAGCTTGTGCGGCTGTTGGAGCACGTGGCCGCCTTCGACAACCTCCTCAACCTGCAACCGGCTAGCGACGCCTTAAGCAATGTCCTGGAAGTGGAGTTTCTGCAACTGGAAACGCCAGCCAGCGGCTCCAGGCCCGCCGAGGTCAGACCCCTGCCGCGGGATCCCCAAGGCCAGCTGCAAATCCAGGCAGGCCGCAACCTCGCCATCGCCCTGCGCAACAGGGCCCTTACGCCGGTGCACGTCTATGTAACAGTCTTTGACGAACGGCAGTGCAGCGTCGGTTTAGTCTATCCCTACCAGCCGGACTCTCCTGCCCGCCTGCGCCCCAGCGAAAGCGTATTAGTTGGCTCTGGCCCTCGCTATCTGCTCCAGATGCAACTGCCCGAAGAGGCAGAGACAGCGGTGGATCGCTTCAAAATCTGGGTCAGCGCTACTGGCATGCAGCCGGGCATCATGGCAATGCCCCCTCTGGGGCAAAGACTGGAGCCCCCTTCTGAGGATCCTTACGGATCGGGATCCCGGCTGGATCGGGAAGTTCGGCTGGCCATCTTGGGCAAGGCGGGCAGCACGCCCATGCCAGCTTTTGCGGAGGATCCCTGGTGGTGTATGGAACAAGCTGTCAAAATTGTGGCTTAAGCTAATGCTCTTGGGTGCCTTTCAGACTTCTCGAAGGTGACTTTTCAAGATCCTCTCAAATGTAGCCTCAACCTCATCAACACTGATGACCGACAAATGATAGAGAGAGGATAGACTGGTTTTTGCATCTTGACTAACGTCGGTCAAAACTATGATGGCTTGGTTTCTCTGAAGACCAAGGTCAGAAGCAATCTTGGAGTACTTTTGTACTTTATCTTGGTACTCACCTGTCTTCGACTCTACCCAGTAAAATTGATCATTAACGTGGAAGAGAAGATCCATCTCAAAATCATCTCCGTTTGACAAAGTAACTTTGGCATTTGCTATGTAAGAAAAATCAATCTTCCCAGTTTGCCTTTTAGCAAGGCAAATCAACCTATTCCTAACGTATCTCTCCAGCCAGTTTCCTGAGAGAAAATTCAGTGCTTGTGGAGATCTGCTGGCTCTTGCTACTAGCAGACACCTGGGCGCTCTGAAGTATCTATACTCTTCCAAAAATGCAATCTTGTATAGCTCTGTGGCAACCTGGCAAGTTGTGCCAATTACTTGTTGAGGTTCGTCTCTAAGGTTTGTTGAGAAAGAGTTTCCGCTGTTCATACTTGACTTAATCATTCCATAGAATCTTTTGATCAAAGAGTACTGACTACCCATAAGGTCAGCTATTTGATCTAGCTTCTCCTCTTCTTCCTCCATATCTATGCTTCTGATCTTTATGTTTTTCGAGTTTAAGAAAGATTCTATCTTCGATATGTCAACTTCTAGCATGTTAGAAGCAGCTACTTTTTCCTTATCTCTCGGTACATCGTCTGGTAGACTATTCTCTATTGTTTTATGGATGGCAGCCTGATCTTTTTGAGAGTTTTGATCTGTAGCTTGGGATATCTCTAATCTGGAAGATTTTTTAAGAGCAACCTGTAGTTGCTGATAGATACCTCTAGCTTCTTTCACTAAGTTTTCTAGGATAGCTTGCTGACTGTTGAGCTGCTCACTATGTTCAGCTAGCTTTACAGATATAGCCTGCGTAAGATCCTTACCCCAAACCTGCAGAAAACTTTGATAACTTTCTAGAAGACGCAGCCTGAACTCTTCAAGATCAGCTTGGATAGACTGTAACCTCTGAGAAGTCTCGTCTGCCAATCCTTCTCCTAACTTGATTAAGGTTTTGTCGAGTTTTTGGCCCAGCCATGAAGATATCTCTCTAATGACCTCTCGCTGCCAGGCCTCTGGTCTAGGATTGGCCTTGTAACGGCGGGCAACGTAAACACCCAATGAGAAACCAACAGCCACCCCAATTAACAAAGCCAAAACGAGGTCCATCAGATTGGCTCCTTGCCCCTATTGTTACTCTTTGTCTAGGTTAACTAGGTTACCCGCCTGTTTCAAGATTCTCAGGCAAGAAGAGGCGTATCTTGTCCCGAAGAGCCGAGCAGGGATCCCAACCAGCTTTGTTGGAGCGCTTTCTGGGCGGGAGTGAGCTCAGGCAAGGCCTCCAGGGTGTACACATC
>NZ_JANSHU010000026.1:0-31746 GCF_047461755.1 Synechococcus sp. R65.1
AATGCAAGGCTTCTTTGGCCGAGATGTGGAGGTGCAACTGGGGCAGCCCCAAGAAAATCAGGTGGAATTGGCGCTTGTTGCCCGAGGTGGATCCCAGGCCACTTGAAGAAGCCATTAGCTGCTGAATGCAACTCAACGGATCCCGAAGCTAATGCAGCCAGTAACTCAGGACTGTCGAGAGTTAACTCATGAGGGGTGTGGGGAGCTATGGGTCCTGCGCTGTGCCTATAGTATCAGTGTTGGGAGGATGTCACGAAACTTGGCAGTTCGGCATAACCCTATTTTACGGATTGGGAGGAAGACCAAAAGCAACATTATCATCCATAATGTAGGGCGTTAGCATGAAGACCACCTCATTGCGCTCGTTATTCACACTCTGAGAGCGGAACAAAGCGCCCAAAAGAGGCAAGTCGCCTAGGAAAGGCACTTTTTGAACGTCAACGATGTCCCTGTCTTGAATGAGGCCAGCAATAATAAAGGTTTGCCCATCTCTTAACCTGAGCTGAGATGCTTCCAGCCGCCTTCTGTCGATGTTAAAAAGTTGAATGCCTGCGAAGTCTCCACCTTCCAATACTTGAATGGGTACAGGAATAGAAATTTCCGGCTGAATGGTCAGGGTGACAAACCCATTGTCATCTATCCTAACTTCTGAGACGTTAAGGATAACCCCGGCATCCTCTCGCTGCAAACGCTGAGTCCTAATTGGAGGCTGGTTTTCGCCCTGGGGTATGGTGATGACTTCAACGTTAATAGGCACGCTGGTTCCAATGCTAATTCGACTGGATCCGCCTTCTGCCACCACAATTTTGGGGTCAGTTAGAATTTTTCCAGTTCCGTTTCGTAATGCAGACTCTACCCTCAGGGCTAGAGACCGCTGCAGCCGGTTAAGGGTGTTAAATATCCCGGTAATCGATCCCGATGGGCCTACAGGCCCAATAGAGCTTACCGAGGATCCTTCAGGTTGGTTGAGTGGTTGACCGCCAAAATTGGCCTCCCCCAGAGTTCCAACAGCAAAGTTTCCGGAAGCCCCCCCTAGGCTGATTGACAGGCTTTCGTTGTTACTTAGCCGAATATCAACGGCTCTCAAAGAAATCAAAACCTGTCGCCGACGCACATCCAACTGGGCAATCTGAGCAGCTATGATATCCTGCTGTTGTGGCGTGCCAACCACAGTAATAGAGTTGGTGCGTGGATCCTCAAAAAATTGAGCACCTGGTGCAACGGCGTCTAGAACTCCTTTGAGCCGCTCCACCAACTCCTTGGTAGCGACTGCCTGATTCAAGCGGTAGTTCCGCACCAGAACCCCTGCCACTCCTGGCAACGTTTTTCCAATGAATACAGTCTGACCCCGGCGCTGAGCCTGCAACTGTTTTAGCCGCAAGATAAAGTTGAATGTCTCCTGTAAGGGCGAGTCTTGCACATCCAGAGAGATGGTTAGATCGGGTGGGACGTCGTTGAGCACCACATTCAACCCTGCTCGCCGCGCCAGCAGGCTCAACACATCGCCCACAGGAGCATCTTTCAAGGTCAAGCTAATCCTGGCATTGGATCCGAGATCCACTGTAGGTGGATCAGGCAGGATTGTGCCAACGGCAATATCGCCAGCAGGAGGAGCCACAGCTCTCCCCTGGAAGGGGGATCCAGTGGGCAAGCTTCCTGGCGGCAATTGCGGTTGGTTAAGCTGGCCCACGGAGGGCACCTGAGAAATGACCGGCCTAGGAGAAGCTGGCTGAGGAGTAGGAGCTGTCTGAGCTGGCGGGGAAGAGGGGGAGTTTTGGGCAAGAGGCTGAGGAGTAGCAGCTGCCACGCGGGGAGAAGGAGAGTTTTGAGCAGCCGGAGAAGAGGCAGGGGT
Organism: Synechococcus sp. R65.1; assembly: GCF_047461755.1. NCBI lineage: Bacteria > Bacillati > Cyanobacteriota > Cyanophyceae > Synechococcales > Synechococcaceae > Synechococcus > Synechococcus sp. R65.1. The sequence goes on from NZ_JANSHU010000026.1 coordinate 1,853, forward strand.
TGCCGGTGGGGCACCAGGCTGAGCTCGAGTTGGCGAGGCTGGTTGATTGGGCACTACTTCTTGGCTGGGCGCTGCAGCTACAGGAGCTGGCAGGGCAGAGGGCAAGCCCTCAAACTCGAAGACCAACTGCGTTGGGCTACGCTGGGCCAGCAAGCCTTGGGGAGCTGCCGCAACGCCGGCAATTTCTACCCGCACGCTGTCACTACCTATTTGCTTGGCTTCGATGAAGCGCACTCCCGGCAGGGGAGAATCCTGACGATAGCGGCCTTGACCTCTATCCAGTTGGGCATTGGCGATATCCCCAATCCAAGACCGGCCCTGTTGGGTAAAGAACACCTGCGGACGGGCGCCCCCCGTGGTTTGGATCTCCAGTCTCATGCGGTTGCCGTGGGGCACTAGCCGAATATCGGTGATACGGCTGAGGCTTTGCGGATGGGTGGAGGTCAATTGTTGGGCAGCAGCCTCATCAGGCCGGCTTTCTACGGCCAACAGGGGCAGAGAAAGGATCAAGCTCAATGCCCATCCCCAAGCAGCTCGACGGCTCATTATCCTCACACCTCACTCCCTTGTCCAAGCGTGTTCCTGCTTGACCTTCAGCACAGGTCTAGGCCGTGCTTCCCTAATCAAAGCCGAAATTTTAGCTTTTGCCACTACCTGTAGAGGCTTTTTTCTCCAATCTTCCCTACAGTCACACTAGATAGATGTCCCTCACCTCTGGGTTGCCCCTTGCGACAGAGCCCGCTGTCAGCCACCAGAGCCTAAGCAGGGTTCAGGCTGACCTATTGACCGGGTGCTGGCTGCTCTGGTTCAGATTGAGTAGGGGCGGGCTGTTCTGGTGCAGGGGAGGGTTATCCTTCGGGCGCAGGGGCAGTACCCAAGGGAATGTCTTTGTTGTAGTAATAGGCGGTCAAGTCGAAGGCGACGTTCAGCTCCCCCCTCCCTTGAACGGGATTGAGGGAGAGGTTGCCCACGCGGAACAGAGCTCGAAAACGCTCGATGTCTCTCATGAGGTTGATAATGTCGGCGTAGGGACCCTGCACTGTGACGCGCGTGGTCTGCACCTGGATGGCTGGAGCAATGATTGCGGGCACTTCGGGGTTGTCCGAAGAAGCCGGCGTTAAAGGAGAAGGTCTGAAACTGAGCAACTGACTGTTAGGTTGCCCCTGCACCAGGCGGTTGAGATCGATCAGGTGAGTGTCGGCATTCTCAGGAGTAGCAAACAAAGCGCTGAGCTGTTGCTGCTGCCCGCGAGCCCTCTCGATCTGGTTGGGCAGATCCTGCAAGCTGGCAATCTGGCCCTGCACCTCCTGCAACTGGCTGGTTTTTTGGGCCACCTCTCTTTCCAAGGCTTGCACTTCTTCGATCAGAGGACGGAGTTGGGTGAAGGCCAGAAAGCCCGCCATGCCCACACCCAAGATTCCAATCAGAAGTCCAATGCGAATGGGAGTTAGCTCGACACCCAGCAGTACCGGCGGCCCTGCTGGAGGTGCCATCAGTTGTTCATCGTGAAAACTTTCCAGCGAGCCAGTCATCAGTTCGCCTCCGCTTGACGCAAGGTACGGATCTTTTCAACTAGGCCTATTGCTCCCCGCTGTTCCAGCTCACGGGTAAACTCTGGGTCGGGATCCCCGATAGTCCGAACAGTAACTGTTATGCTGTAAGCAACGCTGGCTTCAGTTTCAGGTGTGCCCTCCGCTCGAGAGGCACTGTTGAGAACGGCGCTGGTTACGAAGTTGGAATCCAGCAAGGTGAGCAAAAAGTCGTTCACCAAGGGAAAATCCAGCGCCTCTCCTTGTATGTTTACGGTGTCCCCAGAAGCGCTGATGTTGGTTATCCACACCCCTTGCCCAGGGATCCGGCGCCGCAGTTCCTCCAAAATGGCTGACCAGGGCTGGATGGATCCCAGGAAAGAGCGGAAGCCCTCCGTCTGGGCGCGAATGGTTTGTAATTCTTGGCTGAGGCCCTGGAGTCGGGTTAACTCGGCATTGGCTGTGCTGAGTTCCCCTTCGAGGCGGGTTCGCTCTGCCCTTAGGGCATCTCTCTGGCGCAAGAAGTGGGCCTGGAAATACCAAAAACCCCCCATGGCCACGGCAGCCGCAGCAAACCCCAGGCCAAGGGCCAGGGCCCAGCTCCCCACTCCTGCGGCAGTGGGTGGGGCAGCTATTGCCTCTGCCCCTGTCTGGACGGAGGCGGGAACTTCCGGTCTTTCTTTAAGAAAGTTGATCTCCGGGGTGTACATCTGTCGCCTCGCTTAGGTATTGCAGGTCATCCCTTGCCGGCTTCCCGCATGGCCAGACCCAGAGCTACTCCCATCGCCGGGCGCTCCTCTAGAGGCACCTCGATGGCATCCGGCACAAGGATGTTGCCAAAAGGATCCGCCAGCTCTACAGCCATGCCCAACGACTGAGATAGGAAAGCATCCACCTGGCCGATAGTGGCCCCGGAGCCGGCCAGAAAGACCTTCACCACGGGGAAGTTGCTTTCCGTGCTCGTGAAGAAGTCAATGGAGCGCTTCAGCTCATCGGCCAAGTCGGTAACAACACGCGCCACTGCGGCCACGCCTGGGTTGCTGGAAACCGCCTGCCCACCGCCAAGCAAAACCTCGTTGGGGTTGAGCAGGGGTAACCTCAGAGTTCGCAACAGCTCGCCAGTGCGACTGAAGGGCAAACTGAGAGACTGGGTCAGCACCTGCCGCATGTGGACAGTGCCGATGTTAACCGTGCGGGTAAATTGGGGGATGCCGTTGACCAAGATGCTGATCTCGCTGCTGTCGTAGCCGATGGAGCTGAGCAACACTGCCTCTTGAGGGCTGTACTGGAGGAGCTGGTCGCGGATGGTGCGAATGAGGGAGAAGCTGGCCAGCTCCACACAGCGCGCTTTCAAGTTGGCTGCTTGCAGCACCGCCAGGTAGTTGTCCACCACCTCCTTGGGGATTGCCACCAGCAGCACCTCGATGCGCTCAATGCCATCCTGGGAAAGGTCAAGGCCCAGGGGTTGGTAGTCCACATCCGCCTGATCCCGCGGGTAGGGGATGTAGAGTTCCGCCTCCTGCTCCAAAACCACCCGCCGCAGTTCATCGGCAGGCAGATCAGCCGGTAGGCGAAGGAGGCGAACAATGGCCTCCCGCGCCGGCACCGCGGTTGCCACCGGCAAGTTGGTGGGCACCTTGTGCTCGCTGAGCAAGTTAGCCAAGCTCAGGCCAACGGTGTTGGGATCGAGGATGCGCCCCTCGGCCATCGCCCCCTCGGGCATTTCCACGCTGTGGTAGTGAGCCAGCCGATAGCGGCCACTACCCTGCTTTTTGAGTTGGGCAACGGCGATGCGCTCGGGGTTAATCTCCACCCCAAGCATGGTTTGGGCTTTGAAACCGCCGAAGAAGCCGAACACGCTGGGAAACCCCACCCTCTGCGCCACTGCTAGACGCATACTACCCAATCTGTTGGGGGGTTACCACCGCTCGTAGTTGACTGCTGGCAAAGATTTGTGATAGCAGACCCTCCCTTCAACCCCTTCTAAGCAGGCGAGGCCTGCCCGTGACTACACCTGAGGTGGGAAAGGCAGAACTGGCGGCTAGAATCGTAGTCTGTAATTGCCCCTTTTGGGAATGAGAACTTGTGAATTGGACCTAGCCATCCCGGCGCCGGCCCGCCTGTACCGGGGCAGGGGCATCTTGGGGACTGTACCTCTGACGGTTCTGGGATCCCGGGTGTTGGTCATTGGGGGGGAGCGATCCCTGGCCGTGGCAGAGCTGCCCCTGAAGCGCAATTTTGCTCGGGATCCCGCCGTCCAGGTTTACTGGACTACCTACGGGGTTGACTGCAGTGAGTCGGAGCTGGCTCGCCTGCAGGCACTGGCCACAGCAGAATCGGTAACCGGCATTTTGGGGGTAGGAGGCGGCAAGGCCCTGGACACGGCCAAGCTGGTGGCCCATCGTTTGAGGATCCCAGTGGTAACGGTGCCCACCTCTGCCGCCACCTGTGCTGCCTGGAGTGCCCTGTCCAACATCTACTCCGATGCAGGCGCCTTTCAGCGGGATGTGGCCTTGGATCAAGCTCCCGCTGCCCTGATCCTGGACTATGAGCTCATTCTGCAAGCCCCAGCGCGCACGCTAGTGGCCGGGATCGGAGACGCCTTGGCCAAGTGGTACGAGTCTTCTGTAAGCAGTGGCAACTCGGAAGATGCCTTGGTGATTGCTGCTGTGCAACAAGCCCGTGTCCTGCGGGATCTGCTGTTCCAGCAATCCTTGGCGGCCTTGAGGGAGCCGGGCGGAACTGCTTGGAAGCAAGTGGTGGATGCCTGCATTTGCCTAGCGGGGATCGTCGGCGGCTTGGGAGGGGCCAAGTGTCGCACCGTGGCCGCCCACGCTGTCCACAATGGCCTTACTCATCTGAGGGGGCACCGGGCCACCCTGCACGGGGAGAAAGTGGCTTTTGGCATCTTGGCCCAGCTCCGCCTGGAGGAGATCTTGCAGGGAAGCCAGTTGGCGCTAGCGGCCCGCACTCAGTTGCTGGAGTTCTACCGCCAGGTGGGACTGCCCCTGAACCTGCGGGATCTGCACCTAGGCCACCTGGGATCCGCCGAGCTGCTGCACGCTGCCCAAGTGGCCTGCCAGCCGGGATCGGATATCCACCACCTGCCCTTCCCTGTTAGCCCCGAAGCCCTGCTGGCGGCCCTCACCACCACTGACGTGACCAGCTCCAGCCCCGTCCTGCCACGGGTGTAAGTCATTGTCCTTGGCAGACTCCCCTACTACGGGCTTGGCGGGCCTCGCTGTATGCCGCGGAGGTGACGCCTGCTAAAATCAGGGTTCCGCCTACCCAAGTCCACCCATCCGGGATCTCGGCAAACACCCAGAACCCGAGCAGGCTAGCCCAGAGGAGGCGGGAGAAATCCAAAGGCAGGAGCATCGTTACGTCGGCTAGCTTGTAGGCTTGGGCAAGGGCCACCTGGCCAAGGCTGCCCAACAGCCCCATTGCCACCATCCACAGCCACTGCTCCGGCGAAGGCCAGGTCCAAACCCAAACGGCAGCCAAGAAGGAAAGGGGAGTCTGCAACAGGCCCATGTAGGCAGTGATCGTGAGGCTGGACTCGGTGCGGGCGAGGATCTTAAGCACGATGATCACCCAGCCAAAAAGAAGCGCCGCCGCTAAGGCTAGCCCTGTGCCCAAAGAGAATTCGCGAAAGCCCGGCCTCAGCATCACCAAAGTCCCGACAACTCCTAAGCCCAAACCCAGCCAGCGCGAGGGGCGCATCTGTTCTCCCAGCACCCAAACCGCCATCATGCCAGCAAACAAAAGCTGGACAAAGCTCAGGGCCGTGGCCTCTGCCAAAGGCAACAGGCTGGCCGCCCAGAAGGAAAGCAGCATTCCCAGGGTGCTAATTGCCGAGCGCAGGAGGTAAAAGCTCATCTTGGCAGTGTGCAGAGAGTGGATCCCTGCTCGCAAAAGCAGCGGTACCAGGGCAAGAAACCCGAAGAGGTTGCGCAAAAACACAATTTCAAAAGGGTGCAGAGCAGGAGTGTTGAGCCGGATGATTACCCCCAAGCAGGCAAAGCAAAAGGTGGCTAGCAGCTTTAGGGCAACTCCCTGCCAAGCCCTCTTGTTTCTTTGCTCAGCAAGGCGGCTCCCTTGATGGCTGTACCTCCTCCTTGGAGTCACAGCTCACACCCAAATGGTCTAGGTACAGAGTTTTCGGCCTCAAACTCTCAGCTCAGCCAGACTTTTGGGGATCCAGCCTGCCCACCTGGGCACTCCCTGCTGTCTACCAGACTGCTCCAAGGGGCAGGGCAAAACGGGACCCCTAGCTTTTCTTGAGAATCTCCTTGAGGTAGCTAATGACCGTTTCCGGCTTGAGGTGAACCATACAGGGGTGGCCTTCCACTAGGCAGGCTTCGTTTTTGAACTTGTTTTCTGCGCAGACCCGACATTTATAGGGAGTCTGGGTAACGTAAACATGGGGCAAGCGAGGTGCCCACAGTCGCACGGGGCTAGCTCCATCGCCGTCGGCATCGTTGCCAAATAGAGCAATGGTGGGACAGCCTACAGCTGCCGCAATGTGCATTGGCCCCGCATCCACGGAGATACAGACCCGCGCCCGCTTCAGGGCCCCCGCCAGCTCGAGGAGGGTGGTTTTGCCCCGCAAGTCAATCATCTCCGTTTCAGCCAGCAGTTGCTCCTCGCCGTCGCCGTGGTAGAGGGATCGCTGCAGCTCGGGGGCGCTGCCCACTAGCCCCACCTGCAAGCCCTGGCCCTGGCACCACTGGATTACCTGGCGCCAGTATTCAAGCGGCCACATCTTGGCGCGGCGGGTGGTGGTGATGTGCACGAGGACCTCCGGCACCGGAAAATCGGGATCCCGGCTGGGGAGCTCTAGGCGGAAGAAATCCGTCTCTACATAGGCCAGGCGGCAGAAGATCTCGGCAATGTAGTTGCTGGTGAGGATATCTCTGTAGCGCTGCAAAAACTCCGGGCTGTTCCAGTCGTCGTCCTGGAGCATGCGCTGCACCGGGTCGGAGCCGGGATCCAACTTGCGGCGAAAATCCAAGGTCAGGCCAGCCCCGGCAATGTACTGGGGTCGCAGGGCCGTTACCGCCACCAGGTTGAGCTCGCTAAACTCGTCGCAATTGATGGCCAGATCGTAGGGACCAGCTTGAGCCACGCGATCCCGCACAGCGGCCGCTAGGGCCTCGAGGTAATCGGGGCGGCGGCTGTAGAGGGGGAAACTGAAGTCGATGTAGGGGCAGTGGAGCTCAAAGTCGCGGGTAATTTCGCTGCCAAAAAAATCCAGCACACAGCCGGGGTATTTTTCCTTGAGGCCACGCAAGAGGGGGATGGTGACCACAAAGTTGCCCACCTTGCTGGAAGAAAATACCGCTAGATGTGGCCGTTCCCGCAGGGGTTGGTTGGCAAACCGTTGCATAGGGCTATGCCGTCTGGGTCAGTGGTGTAGAGCCCTCTCGCTAGGCTAGCATCCCCAGGTCAGCCTTCCAGCCAGGTTTTGGGGAGGGGCTAGACTTAGGGCAAGCTGGCTTGGCTGCCATCCCAGATGACCACCACGGCAAAGCGATCCAGAAAGCCATCGGCGGCGTTCATCTGGCGCAGATTGAAGGCATCTTCGGCAGAGATCACCAGGTCATAGCCCAAGGTGCGCAGGGCGCGGATGCGGTGGGGCCGCTCCCCAATGCGGTTGACTAACCAGCGGGCCTGCTCTTCCGAGGTGGCGTAGGCGGCTGTGCCCTCGCTGCCCACAAAGGCGGCGTTGAGATCCTGGCCAAGGTTGATGGGCGGGTAAACAGGGTTGCCATCGGGATCCAAAAGGCGCATCGACTGGCTGGGCAGAAAGTCCAGGCCGCGGGCATCGACCAGCAGCCCTGTTACCTGGGACTGGGGCCGCTGGGATCCCGCCTCCAGGCCAGTTCCATCCCCTGACCCTTGGCCTGTGCCCACCCCTGAGCCAGGACTGGAGCCGCGCACCCCGCTCTGGCCGCTGCCAGGCCCGATTACTTCCCCTTGCCCAGACCCCAAGCCACCGCCGCCGGCGCTCATGTCCAACTGGCGCAACAAGTCCAAATCGAAAATCGGCCCTTCTGATCCTGCGTTCTCGTCAGGAAATAGCTGGTCGGGAGTGACCGAACGCCAGGGCGCTTCTTGTTTCTCAAGGGTTGGGGTAGGGGATCCCCCCTGCAGGCGGTGGAGGGGAGGAAACAGTGTCTGCGCCTCGACCGCTTCCCCCGGCAAGACAAGTCCCCCTGCCAGGAGTCCCAGGGCTGCCGCCTTGATCCGGATCCCTGCGCCTTGAGTTCTCATGCCCACACCTCTTGGCCTGAAAATCCGCAGCCGCTCGTTCCCCCATGCTATCCAGGCGGGGGTGGTTTGGCAGGGGATCGCGCGCAGTCCTCCTTTCTTTCTGATCCCCAGCGATCCCCAAGCTCTTGACCAATAGGAAGAAATACGTGAACATAGGGTCATCATTACTGATCCCCGCTGATCCCAACCTGTAGTCATCAGCGGTTGGAAGACGCAAAGTCGGCTGTCACCCCAGTAGGTCAGGGGTTGCGCTTAGCCGCAAGCTGGGATCAGCCTTATCGGTTAGCCAGTTGAGTGTGCGCACAAGCCCGATTTGTTGAGGAGAGGAGGCCCCGACCATGCCACCAGAGCGGATCCCCTTAGAAGAAATGACCATCCGGCAGTTGCGGGAAGAAGCGGCCCGCTATCAGATCCCCAAGTACAGCCGCATGACCAAAGACCAGCTTATCGAGGCCATTCGGGAGGCCAAAGCTAAGTCTGGGCGCCCTGTCGATACCATGCCAGCGCCCAGCGGGCAAGAATCGGTTACCCAAACGAAGTTTGTGGGTCCGGAGGTTGCCAGCAAGCCGGATCTGGCCGATGTGGATAAAGGGTTAGGGGATCTGCCAGGTGGCTATGGCGAAAGCCGCATTGTTCTGCTGCCGCGGGATCCCCAGTGGGCCTACGCCTACTGGGATGTGCCCAACGAGGCCAAAGAGAGCAAGCGCCGCGAGGGAGGTCAGCAGTTGGCGCTGCGCCTCTATGACGTAACGGATATCGATTTCGACCGCCAGCCGGCCCACAGCATGCAGGAGTACCCCTGCGACGAGTTGGCGCGGGAATGGTACCTGCCGATCCCGGTGAGCGATCGCTCCTACCTGGTGGAGATTGGCTACCGGACGGCGGATGGTCGCTGGCTCGTGTTGGCCCGCTCGGCGGCGGTGATGGTGCCGCCAGTCTTCCCTTCTGACTGGTTTGAAGAGCACTTCCTGACAGTGCCCTTTGACATGCCCCTCCAGGGCCGCACCCTCTACCAGCTCACCGAGCCCTACAAGCGCAGCGCTACCGGCATGGGCGTGGTGGCCTACAAAGGCGACGAGCCGCAGCGGGAGAGGACAGCGGATCCCTTCCTGGACATGGTGGGGGCTTTCGAGGCGATGCGAGTAGCGGGATCCTTGTTTGGCAGCCGCCAACTGGTGCCGGAGCAGGCCATCAGCTCGTTCATCGTTCCGTCCGGGGTGGGCATGATGGGCATGGCAGAAGTGCCTGCTGCTCCTTGGATGGCCTCTGGCTCGGGGTTGGGGCTGTTCTCGGGCGCTTCCGAAGTGCTACCGCGGCGCTCCCGTAAGTTCTGGCTGGTGGCCGATGCCGAACTCATCGTCTATGGAGCCACGGAGCCCGATGCCACCGTCACCATCGGGGGGCGCAAGATCCAGCTCAACCCTGATGGCACTTTCCGCTTCCACATGGCTTTCCCCGACGGCAACATCGATTTTCCCATCTTTGCTGTAGCTGCCGACGGCGAGCAAACCCGCGAGATCCACATGACCTTCGATCGCCGCACCCTCTCTCGCCGCACCAACACCAAAGAGGAGGCCCTTGAGGAACTGCTGCCCTAGAGGTTCTGCTCTTGCCCTTCCCCCTGGTTGCCAGGGGGATTTTTTTGGTCGGTAACCGAGGACTTGCCGACCCTGGAAGAAGCAGGCTAGAGTAGAAAAGCGACGCGGGGTAGAGCAGCCTGGTAGCTCGTCGGGCTCATAACCCGAAGGTCACTGGTTCAAATCCAGTCCCCGCTATAATATCTGCAAACAGGAGGAGAGCTTCTTTACGTTTCTTGGGCCGAAGCCAGGAAGACGGCGCATGGATTCGCGGGAAATCGAGGCGTTGATACAGGCTGCCCTACCCGGCGCCAAAGTGCACGTAGAAGATACCGTGGGCGATGGCAACCATTTTCAGGCTGTTGTTGTAGCTGAGCAGTTCCAGGGCCTGTCCCTCATCCAACAGCACCGGCTGGTGAACGAGGCCTTGAAGCCCTACCTTCAGGATGGCCGTCTCCATGCCCTAGCTCTCCGTACCTTTACTCCTAGCCAGTGGGAGGAGCTTCAGGGAGCGGATCCCGGTTCAGCTCTTCAATCATCCCCATTCCCTCCTTCTTGAGCTACTAGCCAAAGCTGATACGGAGCAGAGAAAAGTCATCTTCAAGAGCCGCCCTGCCGCGGAAAGATTGGATGTGTTGCAGAACGTGATCGACGCCAATGCAGGCATGGGCGCCTAGGAACGACTTCCAGTTCTCTATCCCCCAGATCCCTTCCGAGCTGGACACTTCGTAAACCCCGTCGCTGAACACGTAGAGACAACTGTTCGCCGGGATCCGCACTTCGTCCCTGGCAAAGTCCTGCTCGGGCAAAACGCCAATGGGCAAATTGGGTGTCTTCAGCTCTAGGGGGATGGGGTCCGATTGAGCAACCAACAGAGCGGGGGGGTGGCCAGCGCTGGCAAAAGAAAGCAAGCGAGATCCCGGCTGGTAAACCCCATACCAGAGGGTGAAGTACATGTCATGGTGGGATCCCATTTGGAAGGACTGGTTGAGGGCGCGCAACACCGCATCTGGCTGCCGCAGGTCGGTGTCGGGCAGGCTCTGGGAGCGCAGCTGGTTCACCACCGACACGGACAAGAGGGCGGATCCCACCCCGTGCCCTGAGACATCCAGAAGGTAAATAGCTAGGTGATCCTCGTCCAGCCACTGGTAGTTAAACGAATCGCCCCCCAGCTCCTGGGAGGGCAAAAAGCACCACTCAATCGCTATCTGGTGAAGGGGGAAGTGGGCCGGTTTGGGCAAAAGCGAGCGCACATAGCTAGCTGCTTCGGCCAACTCCGCCCGCAGTCGAGCAGTTTGCTGCTGCAGGTCATAGCTGAGCTGGTGCAAGCGTAGCCCAGCCCGCACCCGCGCTCGCAATTCATTGGGATCGATGGGCTTGCTGAGGAACTCGTCTGCCCCAGCATCTAGGCCCTGAATGCGGTCTTCGACTTCGGTGCGGGCGGTAAGCAAAATGAAGAAGGTGGTGGAAAACTTGGGATCAGCCTTGATGCGCCGGCAGACTTCCAGCCCATCCATATCAGGCATCATCCAGTCGCAGATAATCAGCCCCGGGGCTAGAAGATGGGCCTTCTCCAGCCCTTCCGAACCATTGCTGGCTATCTCGACGGTGTAGCCTTGCTGCTCCAGGGATCGCTTCAACAGCAAGCAAATGGTGGGATCGTCGTCAACAACCAGAATAGTCGTCATCCCTGCCCTCCTATCCCCGAAGCTGAAACCGCGTTCAGGCGCTCTGCCAGAACGCCCCTCTCCTCACTCGCTCTATCTGGTCGTTAACCCGCAGGGAGGGAGTTGCCGCCAGTTAGCCCGCTAGCAGTAGTAGAGGTTGCTTCCGCAATCCCCTCTATCTCTCTCTGACGCTCCCAAACCGTAATTGCCCGCTACCCAGAAACTAACTTTCTCAGGATACTGAAAAATGGGGCTAAAGACCTTCCAGGATGCCCTTTCCCTTTGCCGCCAGGGAGAGTCGCCAAGTCCCTTGGGAGATGCAGATCACACCTACCTGGGAATACTTTCTTCTATAGTCTACCTGCAGATTCGAGAGCGTCTAACAGTCCCTTCTCCCTCGCGTTGGGGTGGTGTCCCATGAGTGCATCTCCACGATGGCCATCTTCTTCTCCACTTGAGGATGGACGCACCGCCCCGCCGCCCATGCCAACTGGAGCCCTCGAGGGGGAGATTCGTCTGGAAGACCTGGACGAGAAGCAATGGCTGGCCAGCTTATCGTCGGTGGTGCTTAACCCTGCAGCTTGGAGCTGCTTCAGCCTTAGCGAAACCAGCCGCCTGCTGCGACCTTTGCAAATTTCCCCTGATCTAACAGGAACTCTCATCCTCTCTCCCAACGCCACCGCCGAGATTGTGTACAAGTTTCTTACGCGCGACGGTCGGATTGGAACCATGAAGGGGCTGATCTCGATCGAGTCCTTTCGCAGCGAGCGGCTGTACTCCGTTTACGAGCAACTGCGTATTGAAAAAGTCATACCGGTTTTTAGCGAGTCGGTCGTCGTGCAAATCGTGGATCAGCTAAGGCCGATTTTTGCCCGCGACTTGGACGAACTGCTCTGGCAAGAAAGCCTTTACTTCACCCCCCAAGATCTGCGCCAGCCGGAGTTTTTGCTGCGCGGCCTGCGGCCGGAGGCGATCCCACGCCGCTTTCGGCCCCACCTGCAAAGGGTGTACTCCCACATCATGGGGGTGTGTCGCAGCCTGCCCAACATCGCTTTTCAACTATGCCTGCGGGCCTACTTGGAGTACAACGACGTCAAAAACCACCATCTCCTCGCGCTGCTGCTTAGCAAGTATTTCTATACGCTCTACCGCATCGGTGGGCTGGACGGCTGGGAAAGTCGGGATCCGGTGGAGGTGGGATCCCTGTGCTCTTCCAATCGACGAGCTCGGCTGCGGGCTCTTTCTCACTTGCTGACTCTGGACAACGACAGCGACGAACCGCTGGCAAGCCTCGGGAGTCCAGGGCCGGGCGGCAGTTATTTCAGCGGAGAGTGGGAGCCTGCTGCTAGCGAGGTGCCGAGTACGGAAGAAATCGAAAAGCTACGGCAAGATGTAGAGGCAGCGCGCAGCCAGGCCGCCGCGGCCCAGCAGTTGGTAGCTCAATATCAGGAAGAGAAAAAACAAGAGCTGCTCAACCGCCTCCAGGATCCGAAGAAGTTTCTCCTTTTCAGCCTCCATCAATTTTTCGACACCCTCTTGGTCTCCCTACCCGTAGAGGTGAAAAGCGAGTACGGGTCAGCTTGGGTACCGCGCACCTCCTACTTGGACGAGAAAGACCGGGACAACCTGACCGAGCATTTGCACTGGATCACCAGCGAGGCCTATTTGCTGAGCATCCCCTTTGCCGAGTCAACCATCATCGGCTACTGGCGGGTTTTGGCCGATTCGTTCTACAGCCAATGGATTTTGAACCAGTACAAGCAGTTGCAAAGCTACGGAGTGGATCTGGAGCAGCAGGGCATCCAAATCCTGGAGCGAGAACAATTTTTGCATGAAGTGCAACTGCGCTTTGCTGCCCGCCACCGCGAGATCGTGACTCAAAATGTGGAGAAGATCAGCCAAATTCTGGTGGATAGCCTGGCCAAGCGGGTGGCCCTTAACACCAGCCAGCAAAGCTTTCAGGCGATGCGAGCCAAATTGACCACCGTTTTGGATATGGAGATCTCCCGCAAAGATATGGGGGCAGTGCGGCGGCTGATCGACTACTTTACCGATGTGTTTTTGGGCAAGCAGGAGGAGTTGCGCTCGCCCTATCCGGTGGGCACGATTTTACAGGTCAAAGCGGCCATTGAAGCTCGCCCCCCCGACAGTCGCAGCCGCATTGGCCTGGAAATCTTAAACCAGATCTACCGCGAGTACGTCCCTGTCCTGCAGTAGGCGAGGGATCCCACAGGCAGGCAACTGGCCTCAGAATAGGGCTACGTCTCGGGTTAGGCGATCGAGAGTCCCCATGCGCTACCGCCAGCTTGGCCACAGTCCTCTCCAGGTTTCAGAGATCTGCCTGGGCACCATGACGTTTGGTGAGCAGAATACCCAGGCCGAGGCTTGGGAGCAGCTCGACTACGCAGTGGAGCACGGGATCAACTTCATCGATACGGCGGAGATGTACCCGGTGCCAGCGCGGGCGGAGACCCAGGGAGCTACAGAACGCTACATCGGCGAGTGGCTGCGGCACCAACCCCGGGATCGCCTCATCATAGCCACCAAGATCACCGGCCCCGGTCGGCCCTGGCACTGGATCCGCGGCGGGTCTTTGTCGATCACCCGCGACAACCTCAAACAGGCAGTGGCCGGTAGCCTCAAACGCCTAAAAACCGACTACATCGACCTCTACCAAATCCACTGGCCGGATCGCTATGTGCCGCTGTTTGGGGGCGTGGCCTACGACCCTTCTCAAGAGCGGCCCACAGTTCCCATTGCTGAGCAACTGCAGGGGCTGGCGGAACTGGTGCAGGAGGGCCTAGTGCGCTACATCGGCCTGAGCAATGAAACCCCCTGGGGACTCTGCGAGTTCTGCCACGTGGCCGAGCAATTGGGCTTGCCCAAGGTGGTCTCGATTCAGAATGCCTACAGCCTCCTCAACCGCACGTTTGAAATGGGCTTGGCGGAAGTCTGCCGCCACGAGCAGGTGAGCTTGCTAGCCTACAGTCCCTTAGCTTTTGGAGTGCTGACAGGAAAGTACCTAGGGGGCGCCAAGCCGCCGGGATCGCGCTTGGTTTTGTTTGAGAGCTTTGGCCAGCGCTACCGCAAGCCCAATGTGGAAGAGGCCGTAACCGCCTATGTCCAGATTGCCCGCCGGCACGGCCTGACCCCTGCCCAGTTGGCTTTGGCCTTTGTGCGCAGCCGCTGGTTTGTCACTAGCACCATCATTGGGGCCACCAATCTCGCCCAGCTCAAGGAAAACCTCAGTTGCCTGGAGGTGGAGCTATCGCCTGAGATCCTGGTGGAGATCGAGGCAGTGCATCAGCGCTACCCCAATCCTGCCCCCTAAAACGGCTGGCAAAACCGGCAGCCGGATAGAACTTTTTGGAAGGTTTCCCTGTCTGAGTGCGCAGTTTGGCTCGTCTTCTTCAACTCTTCTGATATCAGCACCTAATGGGGTGCTGAGTACATTGCCGGGCTCAATGGACGGCACCTTTCGCCCCAACGATGTCCCCAGCCGCGCCCAGGCCATCACTGTCTTGACCTGCGCTGCCACTGACGGCAAGCTCCTTGAGGATCCCGGCCAAATTGACGCTATCTTGGCCGGCTTCGAAGACGCCAACCTGGTTCCCAACTTCGCCCCTGCCCCCATCGCAACAGCGGTTCAGGAAAACTAGCGGACGTGCCCGGCCAATAGGCCTTAATAGTGCTTCTTGGCCCTTGCCACCCCTACATCTAGGGGGGTGAGGCCAGTCAGGATGCTAAGCTACTGCCAGGTGTGACTGGATGGGATCCATGAGCTCAGCGTTGCGGCCATTTTCGCTGTCGTGGCAAAGGGTTGGCTTGGGGTGGCTGGTGGGCGGAGTGCTGTGGGCTGCTGCGGCTACTGCAGTTGCTGCCCAGCAGTTTGAGTTTACTCCCCAAGCTCCTCAGCCCAGTCCCGTCCCCACCCTCCCTCTGCTCAGCGACCCGCCCGGTTCCACGGCTCCGCAAGCCCTGCCGCCGGTGCCTCAGGTGCCGCAAATGCCGCTGGATTCCACGACCCCGGTTTTGGATCCAATCCCGGTGGTGCCCGCTCAAACAGCCCCAGGTGAGCAAGCTTCTCCAGGCGAAGCCTATTCCTACCAGCGGCGGCCCGACCTTAGCCCAGGGGGAAACCGGGCCGGAGCCACGCGGGGCGAGCTGCCAGCCGGTACCCGCCTTCTCCTCACAGTCTACCGCCCCATTACCTTCCAGCCCTACCAGGCCATCAGTGCCCATCTGGAGGTTGCTGAGCCGGTGGTGGATCGCTTTGGCCAGATGGTGATCCCGCCAGGGAGTGTGGTGTGGGGCACCTTCGAGCCGGTCTACCAAGAACTGAAGCTTTCTAGCCGGGAGGTGGAGGGCGCCAGTTCCCAAGAGCGGGTTGTCGGCAGCCGCTTTGTGGCTCATCGCCTCACCATTGGCTTTTCCACTTATCTCGTCAGAGGTCAGTCTTCTCTGCTGCCGGTTGGGCTGGATCGCAACACCGATATGGGCACCACCGTCGCGCGGGGAGCGGGCTACGGAGCAGCGGGCGGGTTGGCCTTAGGGGTGCTTACCGGGGGATGGGGTTTCTTGCCCATCTTGGCCGGCAGTCTCGTGGGCGCAGCTGCCAGCGCTACCAACATTGACCGGGTGGTGACGCTGCAGCCCAATACCCTGGTGGAGCTGGAACTCACGGACAGCCTGATCATCCAATAGCGTGGGCAGTGTTACCCCGGCTTGCTAAGGCCGGAGCAGTCAGCGGCAGGTCGGTAGAGTAGAGAAGAGCCCCTAGTTTGCCCCATGGCCGTCTGGACCTACGTTGTGCCCCCCTTGGCCGGGCTGGTGATCGGCTACTTCACCAACGACATCGCCATCAAGATGCTCTTCCGGCCCTATCGCCCCTACCGGGTCTTCGGCTGGCGCATTCCCTTTACCCCCGGCCTGATCCCGCAGAATCAGCCCCGCCTGGCCAAGCAGATTGCCAAGACCATTATGGGATCCCTGCTTACGCCGGAGGAGCTGCACAACTTGGCTCGCAAGCTGCTGCAAACCGAGCGCATGCAAGCAGGGATCCGCTGGCTGCTGGGGGTGGCTTTGGATCGGCTGCAGGATCCCCAGCACCAACAGCAAACGGCGCAAGTGCTAGCTCGCATCCTGGCGGATCTGTTTAACGAGTCGCTGCCTCGCCTGGTGAAGGTGCTTGCCCGTCAGGAAACCTTTTTGGAGGGGCCAATTAACCAACTGTTCGACCAGGTGCTGCTGGAACTGCGCCTCAATGCGGAGCAGGCCCGGCAGCTTTCGGAGTGGATCCTGAACCAGGCGCTGCCCCCAAAGGTGCTGCGGCAGAACCTAGTGGACTTTCTTACCGATCGCAACATCGAAGCCTTGGATGAAGAGTTTCGCGAGCGGGCCACCGGCTCCTACTGGGTGGTAGCCAACTTGTTTGGCCTCAAAAACGCCCTGCTGCGTCTGCGCGCCTATTGCCTGGAAGATCCGGAAGGTGCAGAAGCCCTCTTGGCGGATCTGCTCAAAGACCTCAACGCTTCGCGCCGCCTGACAGAGCTCTTGCAGAACCTCTCGCTGCAAAACCTGCCCCTTTCTGCTGTGCGCCAGTTGCGCCGCACCCTGCGCGACGGGATCCAAGACTACCTGCGCTCCCAGGGAGCCGATGCCATTCGCAGCTTGGGAGAGAGTATTGACTGGGAAAAGGTAGCCAGCTTGGTGTTGGGGCGGCTGCGCAGCTCCAAGGCTGTGATGGCCTCCATTGACCAGATCAGTGCTGATCTCGCCTTGATCCTGGAGCGCCACTTGGAGCGCGACTTAGAATCTCTCATGATGCAGGTGATCCCCGTGTTGAACTTGGATCAGGTGATTGCTGACAAAGTTAACGCCACTTCCCCTGCTGAGCTGGAGCAGGCCATTCAGCAAATTGTGCGTCAGGAACTGCAGGCCATCGTCAACTTAGGAGGGCTGCTGGGATTTCTGGTTGGCTGCGTACAAGTGCTGTTTTTGCTGAGGTGAGCTGTTGGCTGCCGTTAGGATAGTGGAATGAGGTTAATAATTCTCCACACCTCCGATCTCCACGCCAACCTGCATCCCTGGAACTACTTTACCGGGAGCCCTGCAGAGCACGGCCTAGCTAAGGTAGCCACCCTGATCAAGGAGGTGCGGGCTAGCAGCCAAGACCCGGTGTTGCTCATTGATAGCGGCGACACCATTCAGGGATCCCCCTTAGGCACCTACTACGCCCAGGTGGAGCGGGCCTCTCCTCACCCCATAGCCCAGGCTCTCAACGCCCTTGGCTACGATGCCTTCACGCCAGGCAATCACGACTTCAACTTTGGGCTGCAGGTGCTGCAGGATTTCGCCGCCGACCTCCGCTGTCCCACCCTCTGCGCCAATATTCTCCGCCACAACGGGGATCCCCTCTTCCAACCCTACGTCATCCGGGAAGTGGGCGGGATCCGCGTTGGCCTGTTGGGGCTGACCACTCCCCGCATCGACACCTGGGAGCGTCCCGACTACATCGCAGGGCTGCGCTTTGCCCCCCTGCTGGAAACGACCCAGCACTACCTGTCGCTGCTGCGGCCTCAGGTGGACGTGCTGGTGCTGATTTTGCACAGCGGCCCTGACCGGTTGCCCCCTCTGCGCACCCCCGAGGCCTGGCTTAGCCTGGAGCGCTCCGGCTGGGTGAGCAACAAGAGTCTGGCAGGAGAAAACGAGCTGCTGGCTTTGGCCCAGCTTGAGGGCATCGATGTCATCCTTTCCGGCCATACCCATCAGACCATTGCGGGCTTAGGGGGAGCTAAGGCCCTGGTTGTCCAGCCCGGCTACTGGGGTAGCCACCTTTCCCAAGTTTCCCTAGAGCTGGAGCGCCACGGCAGTGGCTGGCAAGTGGTTCGCAAAACCGCCCAGTTGCTGGCGGCAGAAGGGATCCCGGCCGATCCCCAATTCCTAGCCCTCACCGAGCCCTACCACCAAGCTACCTTGCGCTACATCCGCCAGCCTATTGGCTATGCCTGCTGTGCCTATCGCGGCGGGCTGGCAGCCCGTTTGGGAGCCAATCCTCTAGCGGAGCTGCTGCATCAGGCCCAACTGCAGGCGGTGCGGGAGGCCGGCCTCTCGGCGGAGCTCTCTCTGGTTAACATCTGTAGCAATGCGGGGTTGGCGGCAGGCCCCATCTTCCTGCAAGACGCCTACAGCCTCACCGTCTACGACAACACCCTCTGCCTTCTGGAGATCACCGGCGACATTCTGCGGCGCGCTCTTGAGCAGACGGCTGGGTATTTTCGCCAGTTGGATCCCAAGCACCTGCCAGCCGATCCCAAGGCTGTCGTCGCCCCCGAGGCTCGCGGCTACACCTTCGACCTCTACCACGGTATCCACTATTGCTTTGACCTCACTCGGCCCGTGGGCGAGCGCCTGGTCAGCTTGCAATTTCGCGGCCAGCCGGTGCAACCGGAGCAAACCTTTCGCCTAGCCATCAACCACTACCGCGCCGGTGGAGGCGGTGGCTACAGCATGTTCCAGGAAGCCCAAATGCTCTGGATCTCTGCCGAGAGCATCCGCGATTTTCTCGCTCGCCACATCCGCACCCATTCCCCCCTCCAGCCCATCTACAGCCACAACTGGCACCTCATCCCCAACTTGGCCGAGATCTACTTTCCCCAGAGCTTGAATCGATCCCAGGAGAGTCTGCTGGTGGGCTAGAGCCACCAACGCCACAACTGGCCGCTAGAGCAGCCGGTAGAATACGATCAGCATAGAGCCTGGTTTGGCTGAGTACAGCAGTGGTTCTGAGGCGCCAAACTCGGCAGTTGTGGCTACTGCTTGGTGCTTGTCCTTATGACTGCTGAAGAAAAGCAACCGATGCCCCCAGAAGAGACCTATCCTGAGCTCCAGGAAGAAGAAATCAACGTGGAAGCAGAGCTGGAGAAGCTCATTTTGGAAGACCGTGAAGCAGAGGTCGGCACCTCCCCTAGCGAGGCTTCTCCAGATCTCAACGAGACTCTCAGGCAGCTCCAGCAGGAGTTGGAAATAACGCGCCAGAAACTGAAAGAGAAAGAAGACTCCTACATACGCCTTTACGCTGACTTTGAGAACTACCGGAAGCGTACTCAGCGAGAACAGGAGGAGCTTAGCCAAAGGGAACGACGGCGATTTGTGCTGGAGATCCTGCCGGTTGTAGATAGCTTTGAGCGGGCCCAGCAGCAGTTAAGGATCGAGACTGAGCGCGAGCGGGAACTGCACAACAGTTACCAGAGCGTCTATCGCCTACTGGTGGAGTCTTTGAAAAAAATGGGCGTATCCCGCATGAAATCAGTGGGCCAGCCCTTCGATCCCAGCCTGCACGAAGCCATAGCCCGCCAACCCAGCAGTGAGTACCCCGAAGATGTGATAGTTGCCGAATATCGGCCAGGCTACAAGCTGGGCGATGTGGTGATTCGCCATGCCATGGTAGCTGTCTCTGCGGGCAGTCCTAGCCCTGAGCCTTCTTCGCCAAGCGAGGGGGCCAACCCTCAACCCAGCGCTGAAGATACCCCTGATGCTTCCCAAACTGCTCCCAGTCCCTAGCAAAACTGCTTCCATGAACCTTGACCAGTAGAGCCTAACCCCCTTCAGAGAGCTACAGTGAAGGTGAAAGCACCACCTGAAGGTTTCTGGGGGACTCTGGGCAGAATGATTCAGTGGGATGGCGTTTGATGCGCGGGAAAAGGGGCTATGGGGAAGGTTGTCGGGATTGACCTAGGGACTACCAACAGCTGTGTGGCAGTCTTGGAGGGGGGTCAGCCCGTGGTGATTACCAATGCTGAGGGAGGGCGCACCACCCCTAGCATCGTCGGCTTTGCCAAGAACAATGTCCGCTTGGTGGGACAACTGGCCAAGCGCCAGGCCGTCACCAATGCCGAAAACACCATCTACAGCATCAAACGCTTTATTGGCCGCACCTTTGCTGAGACCGAAGAAGAGCGGAGGCGGGTTCCCTACAAGGTGATCCCTGGCCGGGACAACATGGTGGAGGTGGTGGCACAGGATCGCGCCTACACCCCCCAGGAGATCTCCGCCATGATCCTGCAAAAGCTAAAGGCCGACGCGGAGGCCTACCTAGGGGAGCCAGTGACCCAGGCCGTGATTACCGTCCCTGCCTACTTCACGGATGCCCAGCGCCAGGCTACCAAAGATGCCGGTACTATCGCGGGGCTGGAGGTGCTGCGCATCATCAACGAGCCGACAGCGGCAGCTCTCGCCTACGGGCTAGACAAGCAGGATCAGGATCTGCGCATCTTGGTCTTCGACCTGGGTGGGGGTACCTTCGATGTCTCTGTGTTGCAGGTGGGCGGCGGCGTGTTCGAGGTAAAAGCGACTGCTGGCAACAACCACTTGGGCGGGGATGACTTCGACCAGCGAATTGTGGATTGGCTCATCCGTCAGTTTCTCGAGACGGAAGGGATCGACCTTTCTCAAGATCGCATGGCCCTACAGCGGATGCGGGAGGCGGCGGAGAAAGCCAAAATCGAGCTCTCCAGCACCCAGGTTACCTTGATCAATTTGCCTTTTATCGCCGCCGACGACTCTGGGCCCAAGCACCTGGAAGTGGAGCTAACCCGCGCCCAGTTCGAAGAGCTGGTGCGAGATCTGGTAGAGGCCACCGTCGAGCCTACTTTCCAGGCCCTGCAGGATGCAGGCCTCTCCCCGGAGGACATCGACCGCGTGCTGCTGGTGGGAGGATCGACGCGGATCCCGGCTGTTCAGGCGAAAATTCGGCAAATCTTCAAAAAAAATCCAGATCGCTCTGTCAACCCCGACGAGGCAGTGGCCCTTGGCGCAGCCATCCAGGCAGGCGTGTTGGACGGAGAGGTCAAAGACCTGCTCCTGCTGGACGTGATCCCCCTCTCCATTGGCGTGGAAACCTTGGGGGGGGTGTTCACCCGCATCATCGAGCGCAACACCACCATTCCCACCAGCAAAACCCAGATCTTCTCCACAGCCACTGACGGCCAGACAATGGTGGAAATTCACGTCCTGCAGGGGGAGCGGGCCATGGCTAAGGATAACAAGACCTTGGGCCGTTTTCAGCTAACTGGGATCCCGCCAGCCCCTCGCGGAGTGCCCCAGATTGAAGTCTCGTTTGATATCGATGCCAACGGTATCCTCAAGGTCTCAGCCCGCGAGAAGAGAACAGGGCTTGAGCAAAGCATCACGATCACCAACCACGGCGGCCTCAGCAGCAGTGAGATTGAGCGGATGCGCCGGGAGGCGGAACTCTACGCGGAAGAAGATCGCCGCCGGCGCCAGTTGGCGGAAGCCCGCAACCAGTCAGACAGCCTGCTCTACAACTACGAAAAGACACTGCAGGACCATGCCAGCCGCCTCAGTGAGGCCTGCCGCCAGCGGGGGGCCCAGGCAGCGGGCACATTGAGGGCACTGCTGTCAGATGATAACGTAGACTTAGCGACTTTGCAGAAGGCAATGGAAGAGCTGAGGGCAGTGCTCCTGGAGATGGGGAGCGAGATTTATGGCCCTTGCTGAGCAAAGTTGCCGTTAGGTCGTCTAGCCAGTTGTGTCTTCAGCGAGTTTGAGCTTTCTTTTTCTGAAGCGTTTCTATGGCCCGCGACTACTACGAAATCTTGGGGGTTAGCCGGGGTAGCTCCAAGGAGGAGATTAAGCGCGCCTATCGCCGGCTAGCTCGCAAGTACCACCCCGATGTCAACAAGGAGCCAGGGGCTGAGGATCGCTTCAAGGAGATCAACCGCGCCTATGAGGTGCTCTCCGATGACGAGCTAAGGGCCCGCTACGATCGCTATGGCGAGGCAGGGCTAAGCGGAGCAGCAGCAGCCAGTGGGTTCCAGGATTTCGGTGGAATTGGCAGTTTTGCTGACCTGTTTGAGAGCTTTTTCACCAATTTTGCCGGAGCAGGGATCGGCTATGCCCGTAGCCGCCAAGGGCCGGTACGGGGGGATGATTTGCGTTTTGACCTGAAGCTGGAGTTTCTTGAAGCCATCTTCGGGGGCGAAAAGCAAATCCGCATCAGCCACCTGGAAACCTGTCCTGTCTGCGGGGGCAGCGGCGCTAAACCGGGCAGGGGTATGAAAGCCTGTCCCACTTGTGGCGGCATTGGCCAGGTGCGACGGGCCACCCGAACGCCCTTTGGCAGTTTTACCCAGGTCTCCACTTGTCCCACCTGCGGAGGAAGCGGCCAGGTGCTGGAGGAGCCCTGCTCCCACTGCAACGGAGAGGGAGTGATCCAGACTACCAAGAAGCTGCGCATCAACATCCCTGCCGGCGTGGACAGCGGCACCCGTTTGCGGGTTGCAGGCGAAGGAGACGCCGGTCGGCGTGGCGGCCCGCCAGGAGATCTCTATGTCTACCTGTCGGTCGAGCCGGATCCCGACTTCCAGCGGGATGGCCTCACCATTCTCTCCGAGGTGCGGGTGAGCTACCTGCAAGCTATCTTGGGAGCCAAAGTCTCAGTGCCCACGGTAGACTCAAAAGCCGGCCTAGAGGAAGAAACGGAGCTAGTCATCCCCCCTGGATCCCAGCCAGGCACGGTGCTGGTTTTGGAGGGCAAGGGGGTGCCGCGTCTTGGCAACCCAGCGGTGCGGGGTGACCACAAAGTCACGCTGGTGGTGGAGATCCCCACCCGCCTCAGCGCAGAAGAGCGAGAGTTGCTCCTACGCTTGGCTGAGCTGCATGGAGAACGCACCAACAAGCGGGATGGCTTCTTGAGCGGGCTGTTGCGTGGGCTAGCCCAAAGGCCTGGCCATCGGGAGCGGGAGGAGGAATGATGGCAGAGGCAGTTCCCCCCCAAGACGTAAAGCTGGTTCTGGATCAGCGCGGGATCCCCTGTCCGCTCAACTACGTGCGCGCTAAGTTGCGCCTAGAACGCATGGCCCCAGGGGAGCTGCTGGAGCTGTGGCTGGATGCAGGGGAGCCCCTGGAGCAGGTGCCCAAGAGCTTGACGATGGCGGGCCATTCCATTGAAGGGCAACAAGCGGCGCCCGAGGGATATTACATCCTCTGGGTACGCCGTGGGAACTTGGCATGAGCCACCAGAGGGAGGGGCAGGGATCCACTTGCACCGGCTGGGTGCGAGCTGCCCAGGCCAACTTTTATCGCGTGCGCATCGATCCCGAGCTGGCTGCCCTCTTTCCCGAGATCGAGGGGCATTTCCCCGCCCAAAAGCCGCTGCCGGCAGAGCTCCTCTGCACAGCGCGGGCCAAGCTCAAAAAAGGGGGGCAGCAGGTGATGGTGGGAGACTGGGTGGAGGTTAGCCTGCCCCCAGTGGCTGCTCCTCTTTGGCCAGAGCGGGGGGCGATTGAGGCCATTCTGCCACGGCGAATTCATCTGTCGCGGCCGGCCATTGCCAACGTGACCCAGGTCCTGGTGGTGGTGGCTCTGGCAGATCCGGAGCCCGACCCCGACGCCCTCAGCCGTCTGCTGGTACAAGCAGAGGCCAGCCACCTGCGGATTCAGGTGGTGTTCAACAAGTGTGACTGTGTCGAAGCGGCGGTAGCCGAGGAGTGGCGACAGCGTTCGCAGCGGTGGGGGTATGAGCCGCTGTTGGTCAGTGCCCTGACTGAGGCCGGGATCCCCGAGCTCCGCCGTCGTTGTCGGGATCAGATCTCCGTGGTAGCCGGCCCCTCGGGGGTAGGCAAGTCCAGCTTGCTCAACCGGCTGCTGCCAGGTGTTCAGCTGGCCACCCAAGCGGTGTCAGAGAAGCTGCGCCAGGGGCGGCACACCACCCGCCACGTGGAGCTGTTCCCTCTGCCAGAAGGCGGTTGGATTGCCGATTCGCCGGGGTTCAATGCTGGCGAAGGGATCCCGCCGGTTTCGCCTCAGCAGCTAATCCACTGCTTTCCGGAGGTGCGGGAGCGACTGGGCACCTGCCAGTTTCGCGATTGCCTGCACGATCGGGAGCCGGGTTGTGGGCTGCGGGAGCTGGACTGGGAGCGGCGAGCGTTCTACCTGCAGCTTTTACACGAACTCCAGGAAGCGCAAGCGGCAAGTTTCAAGCCAAGCGGGGAAAGACATCACTTTCCCTGCCGCAAGCAGAGCCGTCAGATCCTAACCAATCCCGAACTCGACTGGCAGGAGGATTGAGGCAGCCTCTGCCGCAGCCAAGGTTATTGTCTCCGCCGCTGGCTTCATGATGTGATGATGGTGGTACCTCTTGGGCCATGCTCCTCCAGAAACAGCCTAAGCCTAAAGCTCTCGCGTAGCAGCTCTTATGGCTCTCTCGGATCCCCTTGGCCTTGTTGTGCAGGCGGTGCAGCAGGGCGGGTATGCAGACCGGGTGAAAAAGCTGGTTTACTTCACTTGCACCCGCACTTGGACCAACGACGCCAGCAAGCTGAGCGAGGAGGAGCTAAGGGCCCTGTTGGAGCAGCTCTGCCGTGAGCATGCGACCCTTGAGGACCTGGGCCAGCGTTTTCGCGACGCCATCCATTGCCTTAACAAAAAGGCCGAGTACGCCCGCGTCGCCAAACTGCTGCTGAGCAAGCTCCAGCCCCTCTACCAGCCTTCTCAGCTAACCCAAAGGGATCCCAGCAGCTCAGCCAGGGAGGATCCTCCGCTGGAGTACGGCGGCCTACACCTGCGCAAGCAAGCCTACGATCCGTTTGAGCTGCGGGCTGGGCTGATGCAGCAGACCAGTCCGTTGCGGGCCAAGCTGGTTCTGTTTACAGCTCTGTACCACAAGCTAGAGCCCACAGGGCAAGGGTTGGCGACCCTGAGGCGCTATAGCCTCGACGAATTGCTCAAGGCCCTCTACGAAGCCTGCAACTCCCCCCAGGAGCTGGAGGCGCGGCTGCAGCAGGCGGTGCGGCAACTCCAGGAACCTGAGCAAGATGCCCAGGCAGCCAATGCCCTGCTGCAGATGTTGCAGCCCCTCTACGCTTATGTGCCCCTAGAAACGGTTGCCGGCGGGGGGCTGGCTGCCGAAACCCCCACTGCTGATCTCGACTGGCTAAAAGGGGAAAGTGCGGCTGGGGGGGTGGAGTCCAGTGGCATGAGCTGGCTGGAGCCGGAACTTTCCCTAGCTGGCCCTCCTGCCATCGCAGCCCAAGAGCTCCCAGAACCCTGCCGCCAACTGCTGCAGCGCAGCGCCGGATCCCTGATGGTTACCCTCGAGAACACCCTAAGCGACTTGGGCAATGCCCTGGACGAGATCCTGCAGGATGAGGATCCAGCCCAATACCTCACCCTCAAGCACCAGGTGCTGCGCGGCTTTCTCAAAGACTTTGAGGGATCCGCCGCCTTGTTTAGAGGGATCCTTGAAAAACTGGAGCAATCCGAGTGGCGCTTGTTAAGGCCGACAGAAGAAGGGGTCGAGACGCCACCTCAGCCAGGAGATCCCTATGCGGCCCTGCGGCAGGTGCTGGCCAATAGCGATCTGGCCCAGCAGAAGCCTCACCTGCAGCAGGAGGTCATGCGCTTGGTGCGGCGCAGCAGTGGCACGCTCAAAGCCGCCATTGAAAATGCTCTGAGCGAGTTGGGACAAGCCTTAGAGGAGCAGTTGCAGAGCCATCCTCTCGAGGAGGCCCTAGTTCTCAAGTACCAGACCTTGCGCGCCTTTTTGCAGGAAATCGAGGCAATCTCCGCCAAGTTCACCACCTTCCTAGCGCGCATGGAGGAGGCGGAGCGCCGTCTGTTTGGCCTGGCCTGAGAGTCGGACCTCTTAAAATGGCTGCTAGGAGCGGGTAGGCTTGCCATGGATGCTAAAGATCTGCTCCGGCTGTACCGAGGGGGGTGCACTTCCTTCGTAGGCGAGAACCTGGCCGCCCTTGACCTCAGCCGAGCCGATTTAATTGGGATAGACCTCTCCCAGGCCAACCTGCAGAGAGCCAGCTTCATCTTTGCCTACTTGGGGCGAGCCAAGCTAAGCAAAGCCAACCTGGTGGGAGCCGACCTCAGTGGAGCCAACCTCAACCAGGCCGACTTGAGCGAGGCAGATCTCAGGGACGCTCAACTGCACGGTGCCACCTTGCAAGGGGCGGACTTGCACCGGGCCAACCTGAGGCTGGCCCTGTTGATTGACGCCAACCTCATCGATGCCGATCTCCGCTGGGCCGACTTGACCAGCGCCAACCTGGAGGGGGCTTGCCTGCGTGGAGCCAATCTCCGCTACGAGAGCCGCCGAGGGGCGGTGTTGCGCAGCGCCAACCTCAGCCGCGCCGATCTTAGGGGGGCCAACCTATCGGGAGCAGATCTGACGCGGGCCAATCTCAGCAGGGCCAACCTCAAAGAGGCTAGTCTAGTTGGGGCGCACTTGCAGGGGGCCAACCTGCAGCAAGCCTGTTTG
The DNA here is from genome assembly GCF_047461755.1 of Synechococcus sp. R65.1. Classification (NCBI taxonomy): domain Bacteria; kingdom Bacillati; phylum Cyanobacteriota; class Cyanophyceae; order Synechococcales; family Synechococcaceae; genus Synechococcus; species Synechococcus sp. R65.1. The sequence goes on from NZ_JANSHU010000026.1 coordinate 28,191, forward strand.
CAGGGAGCCATCCTCAGCAACGCTGACCTAAGGGAGGTTTGCTGTTTAGGCGCAAACTTGCAAGGGGCGCAGATGGGAAAGGCCAATTTGAAGGAGGCGAAGCTTAGCCAGGCCAACTTGGCAGAGGCCAACCTTAGCGAAGCAACTCTAGAGGGGGCCGATCTTTCTGCTGCCTGTCTGTGCTCGGCCAAGCTGGCGCGGGCGGATCTGAGTCGAGCCAATCTGGCTGGAGCTGATCTGCGGTCTGCCAACCTTGTGGACGCCTACTTGGGTCGCACCAACCTAGAAAATGCTGATCTCAGCAACGCCCTCCTCACGCGCGCCGATCTGAGCACGGCCAACCTCAAGGGGGCCAACTTGCGTGGAGCCACGCTTCCCGATGGGCGAACTGGCTAAGGCGGGGATCCACCCCGCTAAAGGTGAGGTTTTCCGCTGTCTGAGGGGCATGGCAACCGCTACTCTACCAGGGGAGGGGTGGGAGCAGAGGGATCCGTGAACAGCCGCCGATTTCTGTCCCTGCTGGAGGCCCTTTGGGCTGAGCTGCCCCTGCCAGAATGGTTGCCGGGGGCAGGGGGGCGCGTCTGGCAGCAGGCAGTGGCTGCGTTGCTGCGGCTATGGCAGGAGGTGGGTCAATTTGGCGTGGTTATCGGCGGGCCGGTACCCTGGTGGCCTTTTTGGATGATAGGGGATCCGCCGTCCCTGGAGGCGTTGCCATGCCGCCCCGGAGAGCTTGCGCGGGAGGCCCCTTGGCTGTTTACGCCGAATTTGCCGCCGGAGTCTATCCCAGCTCCTGGCCACACCGTGATCCCTCTCTTGCCCCAGGATCCGCTGGTGGAGGAGCCATTTCTGCTGCTGCTTACGCCTGCTTTTGCCGTGATAGCCGTCCAGGGGTACCACCCCCACACCCGCCAAAGGGGAATGATGCTCTCTTTCGAGCCGGAAGTGGTGCGGCGGGCCTGGCAGAACTTGGAGGAACGGGTGCAGCAGAGCAAACCCGAGCAGCTAGCCGCTTGGCGGGAGCTGGCTCTCCACTACCCCCTGACCAAGCCTCCTGGGCGGGTGCTGGCTCGCTTTAGCAGCTTCCTCTTGCTGGGTTCACTCGCTGAGGCGGGATCCCCGCCCGCCCGCCTGCCTCCCGCCAGAACCGAAGGGGAAAGCCGGGCAGCCCGACCCAAAGAAAAGTCGCAGAAGCCCCCTTCCGCTGTGGAAGCAGACGCCCGCATCCCTACCGCGCCAAGCTCCCAGAGCAGCCTCTCGGAGGCGGAGCTATTGCGAGCTCTCATCCACGAGATCCAGACTCCCCTCAGCACCATCCGCACCCTGGCCAGTCTCATCCTGAAGCAGCAGGACCTGCCACCGCGGGTGCGGGAATACGTGGAAAAGATTGACCGCGAATGTACCGAGCAAATCAACCGCTTCAGCCTCTTTTTCCAAGCCACTGAGACAGTGATGCCCCCTGCTGGGAAAGGGGAGGGGCGCCGACTGCAACTGGAGCCGATTGCGCTGGTGGATCTGGTGCGGCAAAACCTGCCGCGCTGGCAAGACCAGGTAGAGCGGCGGGGATCCCGCTTGGAGTTGGAGATCCCTGCCGAGCTGCCCGATGTGGTCAGCGATCCCAAGGCCCTGGAAGCGGTGCTATTTGGAATCATCGACCGCCTGGCCCGCAGTACCCCCGCTGGCAGCCACATCCGCGCCCAATTGCTCAGCGCTGGCGAGCTGGTGAAGCTGCAGTTTCAGGTAAACACCCCCGAGGGGAGTGACACCTCTAGCTTGGAACTCAAGTCCCCTCAAGCAATTGGCCAGTTGCTGGTGGTGCAGCCAGACACTGGGGCCATTAGCCTCAGCCTGCCAGTGGCCCAAACCCTGTTCCGGGCCTTGGGGGGCTATCTCACTGTGCGCCACCGGGCTCGGCAAGGGGAAATTCTCAACATCTACTTACCCCGCCAGCTCTAGTCCGGATCCCAGGCTCGAGGAGATAGGGCTAGGATCCATTTATGTGCCCCAGGAGAGCCGAGAGGGGGGATCCATGCCAGCAAGAAAAAAAGTTGCCCAGCCCCAGCCAGAGCCTGAGCCTGCCTGCAGGGCCAGGGCTGCCAGCCCAGGGGAAAGGATCACGCTGCCTGTTCAGCAGCTTTCCACCCTCATCCACCAGATGCGCAACCCAATCACGACCTTGAACATGCTGGCCAAGCTGCTGCAAAAGCACTTGCCCCCTGAAGATCGCAACCACTGGATTGGGCTCAGTATCGAAAAAGAGTGTAAGCGCCTGCAAGACTTGCTGGGCGAGTTCGAGCGCCTGGATGGAGTTCCAGGCCCCCTGCAGCTCCGACCCCTCGCCCTAACTGACTTGCTCCAGGAGTGGATCCCTCTCTACCAAGCCCTGGCAGAGACCCAGGGGCATCGCTTCCAAGCCGTTTTGCCCTCCTCGCTGCCCCCAGTTCAGGCGGATCCCCGGGCTCTGCGCCAGGTGTTGGACAACCTCATCGACAACGCCTGCAAATATACCCCTCCGCCAGGCACCATCCAGCTTAGGGTGGAGGTTAGGCCTGCAGAGGAAGAGGCCAACGAACCTGCTCGGCAGGAGGTGTGGATTGCCGTCTGTGACAGCGGCCCCGGCATCCATCCTGAAAACCTGGAGCGCATTTTCGATCCGTTTTTTCGCGCCGATCTCACCAAGCCCGGGCAGGGTCTGGGGTTGGCCATCAGCCGCGACTTGGCTACCCAAATGGGAGGAGATCTCCAGGTGGAAAGTTCCCCCCAGGGCTCCTGCTTCCGCCTCCGCTTGCCCCAAGCCTCCTAGAGGTTAAACCTCTGCAAAACCTTGAAAGCTAGCCAGGAGTTGTACAATGGCCCCTTCTGACCACGCCAAGCCCGAAACCGCCACTGGCAAGTCGGCCCGCATCCTGCTGGTGGATGACGAGCCGGGCCTGCGGGAAGCGGTGCAAGCCTACCTCGAGGACAGCGGCTTCGAGGTGATCCCGGCTGCCAACGCCCAACAGGCTCTGCAACTGCTCAGCACGGCCCAGCCCCAGCTAATCATCTCTGACATCATGATGCCGGGCATGGATGGCTACCAATTGTTGGCGCAATTGCGAAAACTCGAGCCCTACAGCCATCTGCCGGTGGTATTCCTCACCGCCAAAGGGATGACCGCCGACCGCATCCAGGGCTACCGGGCCGGCGTCGATGCCTACTTGCCCAAGCCATTCGACCCGGAGGAGCTGGTGGCCATTGTCTCCAATCTCATCGAGCGCTCCCGCGCGGCCAGCCCCTCGGAGGTAGTGGCCCGCGAGCTGGCCTCGATTCGCGCCCTGTTGTCGGAGCGTACCCTGGCTGCCGCTCCTCCTCCACAGCCCTCTGCCCCTACCCCCTTGCCTCCACCCATCAAGGTAGAGCTGACGCCACGAGAACAGCAGGTGTTGGAGAAGGTGGCGGAGGGGTTGATGAACAAGGAGATCGCCAAGCAACTGCAGACCAGCGTGCGCAATGTGGAAAAATACGTCACCCGCCTCTTGAACAAGACGGGCACCAGCAGCCGCACGGAGCTGGTGCGCTA
>NZ_JANSHU010000027.1:0-30914 GCF_047461755.1 Synechococcus sp. R65.1
GTGCGCAATGTGGAAAAATACGTCACCCGCCTCTTGAACAAGACGGGCACCAGCAGCCGCACGGAGCTGGTGCGCTACGCCCTCACCTACGGCCTGATCCGGTTGTAGTCCGCTTCCGTTACTTGCGCTCCCGCCTCCTGAACCAGCCGATCCCCAGCCCAGGCTCGCAGCTCCTTCACCTCTTCCGGTTTGGTGGAAAAGGCCAGCGCCAGGGGCGCCGACGGAGGAACCAGCGCTGTCTCTGGCAGAACATCGTCAGGAAGCCTGAGCTGACAGGATCCCAGAAGCCAAGAGCTTCCAACCACAATCAAGGGAGGGGGAGAGTTTGGGGACGAAACTGGAGACGAAGCTGAGGCTGCGTGATAGCTACTTAGGCAGCTAGTGGTTGTAGCCAATCGCAGCACTTGGGCAGAGGCCCACGAAGCCAAGTTCTTAAGTAGAAGTTGCGCCTAGCACCATCTTCCCTTTAGCCTTAGCAAACCGAAGCGCATGGAATACTTGCCCCGTGCGCTACCGACGAGATTGGAATAGTGAGTATCCGAAGAGGTAGTTCTCCCTTCCCTAGGAGTCCTCCCTTTTCCAAAAGTTGAAACCCTTGCTATGCTTGGGCAGAGTCACTTTCTCCGCCTGTAGGGAAGAGCACTAGAGGTTACTAGCTGTGACACAAGCCAAGAACTTCGAGCAGTTAGGAGCTTTATTTTGGCAAGGATCTTACTCTGACTTTTTTGCCCAAGCTGAGCAAGAAGGTATCCCTTCAATTCTCCTGGAGACCATTGCTCTATCCATTGCCCCTGAGTTTGCGGAAAGGTATGGGGGTGGATCTCCGGAAGGATTGCTGTGGCCACAGGCAAGGCGATTTTTGCAGGTTCTTTCGATTGTCTATCAGCCTGTTGCAGAACGCATGCGGCAGGAAGCCTTGAAGCTGCCTGCACGCGACTACCAGCGACTCCAGCTCCTGGGACACAGCCTTGACTACTTCGCCAAAGCTGGGGAAGAGGATTCTGTGTGTCTAGTGCTGAAACAAATCCTAGAAGATTGGCCACCCGACGCTTTTGCCAACTCCCTTTATGATCCTCCGCTGGGAGAGGAGGTGGCGCGCCTGTGGCTATTCCAGATTACTCGATACCTTTATGACCTCTTTCAAGATGAACCTGATGCCTTTTCATCTCAAGTTAGTTCCCTCTATCATTTCTACCATCGAGAAGCTGCTGTCGCTTATAGTCATTGGGTCGGTCAACAACGAAAAAATGACTCTGCTCAGCCAGAGTGGTACATCCCACCAGAGATTCGACTGGATGAACCTTTCGGGACGGCTCTTGCAGAAATCTGCAGGGATCCCTCCCTGCGGGTGGTGGTCGAGGTAGGGGCCAGTAGTGGAGAAGGATCCACAGCTGTTTTGCGATATGCCCTTCCTGACTCTGTTCGCATCTACAGCATAGAAGCTCATCCTGAGCGCTACAAAGAGTTGGCTAGAAGGGTAAGCAAGGATCCCCGCTGTGTCCCCATTCACGCTGCTGCCCAACCTAGGATTGCTACAGTGGAGGAGGTGGAAGAATGGTTGGAATCTGGCTCTAGCATTTGGACTCCCTATGGCCGAGAGCAGGCTTTACAGTGGCGTCAGGGGGATGAAGATTTACTCAAGTCTGTTCCCACGGATGGGGCAAGTCAAGTTCCCAATCCCGATCTTCTTCTCATCGACGGTGGCGAGTTTACAGGCTGGTACGACCTGCAAGCTTTTTTAGAGCGGGGTGCTCGTCCCAAGTATATTGCCTTGGATGATATCCTTGCTTTTAAGAATAGCCGCGCCTTGAGGGAGCTTCCTAGCTGTGGCTACCGACTCATTCGCTGGGGAAATGCCCGCAACGGCTTTGCCATCTTTAAGGATATTAAAGCTACCCTTCCTATTCATTTCTTCACCATTGTATTGGATGGACAACCCTACATTGAGCGCCACTACTCTGTCCTCTGTCAGTTGGATAGGTTAGGGATCCCCTGGCAATGGGTGGTGGTTGAGGGCGTTGCTGCCTTGCGGCATGACACAGGGTGGAGTTTGGCCAACGGTGGCCGGATCCCTGAGGAGTATGCTCAAGGGCACAGCTTAGATGGCACAGTTGAATACTTGAGAGACTTGGCGGCCAAGGATACCCGTGTTCGGCTGGTTCAGAAGCCTGATGGCCAGTTTTGGGATGGCAAAATCGAAATGGTCAGGGCAGCTCAGCCTGATTATCCCTGCTTGCTGTGGCAGTTGGATGCTGATGAGATTTGGACAGCTGAACAAATCCGACGGGTGCATCGACGATTTGAAGCAGACCCCAGTTTAGAGGCAGCTCAGTTCTACTGTCGCTACTTTGTGGGCCCCAATCTTGTGTTGGACAACAAAGGCAAGTGGGGCAACAACCCTCAGATGGAGTGGTGGCGAGTTTGGAGGTGGGATCCCGCTGAGTGTGAGTGGCAAACTCACGAGCCGCCCATATTAACCCGAAATGGACAGGTTCCTAAGAAGGTTTTGACTGCAGACCAAGCAGAAGCAGAGGGCTTAGTGTTTGACCACTATGCCTATGCGTTGCGAAAGCAGGTGGAGTTTAAGGAGTCCTACTACGGCTATCAAGGGGCCGTAAAAGCCTGGGAAGAGCTGCAAAAAGCGGAAAAGCCCTGCTCGCTGCAGCCCTTTTTCCCCTGGGCATACGGGGATCCCTTAGTGGTAGAGGTGCGGGAGCGTCTTCACCTGTTTGTGGATGGAGTGTTCTTCCAATTTGCCCAAAGTGGTATTGCTACGGTTTGGCGCAACCTACTGCGGGAATTGCCCTGCTTTGGGATTCGCGTTACTTTCTACGATCGGGGCGGCATAGGAGAGCTACCCCAAGGTGTAGAGAGAATGCAGGGGCATCCCTTTAGCTATGCCTACTGGGATGATCCTGAGTTGCGGCAAGCCTTTGCTTGGTCGGGGGCGGACGTTTTTATGAGCACTTACTATACCTATCTAGCTCCTGACGTTCCTCAGGTGCTCCTGCTCCATGACATGATCCCAGAGCTACTGGGTTGGGATCTCTCAGACCCCATGTGGCGCCAAAAGCACGCCGCCCTTGAAGCAGCCACTCGCATCATAGCGGTTAGCCAAAACACAGCCCGTGACCTCCTTCGCCTAACTGGGAAAGAGGCGGTGGTAGCTCACCCCGGAGTTGACACCAGTGTGTTCAAGCCGGATCCCTCGGCTACCCCCAAACACTGGCTACTCATTCAATGCTCGCAAGGAACCTACAAACGACACGAGTTGTTCTTCGAGGCTTATCAGCAGTGGTCCTACAAGCCCTTTCCTGTCCTTTGCACCTATGGGTCGTTTGTTCCAGAGACCTACCGGCAAGCTGCAGCTCCTCAGCCTGTCTTCAGCGCTCGCCTAGATCTACAGGGCATGGTTCATGCCTACCAGAATGCTGTAGCTCTGGTTTACCCAAGTGCCTATGAAGGATTTGGGCTACCGGTATTGGAGGCCATGGCCTGTGGAACCCCTGTCATCATCTATCCCAACTCTGCCTTGGTGGAAGCGGGAGGAGATGCTGCGTTTTACGTAGAGGATTCTTTGGCAGATACCATGGCTCAAGTTTTGGATCCGAAGCTGCGCGCTGAAAAAATCAGCAAAGGCTTGGAGTGGGTCAAGTCTTTTACCTGGGAGCGCATGGCCAGAACGGTTCAGGAAGTCTTGCACTCTGCCGTGAGGCGATGAATTAGAATTACTTGGGTCGGGCGCGGGCGACCAGCTTATCCACATACTCGTTCCAGCGCAGACCCCGATGGGCTGGGATCCAGACCACCCGCACCTGAGGGCACTCCTGCTTGAGTTGATATAACTCCTCAACCAGATCCAAGTTTTCCACTGGCCCTGTGCGCCGCCGCCATCCCTGGGCTGCCCAGCGCTCCATCCAATCGTTATAAGTCTGCACGCAAAGGTGGGAGTCGCTGTAGATGGTCTCTACCGCGTTGCCCAGCGTATCCCGGCAGTATTGCAAGGCCCGAATGAGGCCGGTCAATTCCATGCGGTTGTTGGTGCTGGCGGGATCCCCTCCCCAAAACTCTTCCACAACCTGGTTGTCTCGAACCACCACTACCGCCCATCCCCCTGGTCCTGGGTTGGGAGAACAGCCCCCATCGGTAAAGATGCCGCTGTGGGGACATGCAACTAGCTGAGGAGGCTGAGTTACTGAGGTCTTGCCTGGCTGGGAGCTCTTAGCCATAAGTGGAAAAGCGCAGGACAGCTTTTCTAGGCGCCCGACACCGACGCTAAGGGTTGTGTCAAGCCCAAACGAGCGTAAAGGCGAGAAAAGTCAAAGTTTGCTGACATGAGTTCCTGGATACAGCGGACTTTCACCTCCTCGTGCAGGGGGATTTGGCCGAAAAGCCGTTCGATGCGGTTAATGGTAGTGAAGGTATCCAGATCTACCGAGAGGATCGGCACTTCCAACTCCTCTGCCCGCGAGCGAACGCGGGGATCAAGAGGTAGCTTGCCGGTCAAGATCAGGCAGAGGGTGGAAGTCTCCAGGGCAGCCAGTTGAATGTCGGTGCGATCGCCGCCGGTGATGACTGCCTTGTGTTCTAGATTGCGGAAATATTTTAGGGCAGCGTTGACGTTCATCGCTCCCACGGCGATGTTTTCCACCATCAAATCCATCCGGTCCGGACAGCAGAGCACCTCCGCTTCCAGTTGCCGCACCAGCTTGCCGACGCTGACGCTGCGCAAAATGCGATGGGAGGGCAAAATGCCCAGAACCGGGATCCCTCGCGCTTCCAGAAAAGGTCGGACGACGACCTGGGCTGGCCCCATTTGGTCGGGCGGCACATCGTTGAGCAACACGCCGCACAGGTGGGATCCCAGTTGGCAGTGGGCAAAGAGAAGAGCATCAACCGCCGAAGGGGAACGGTAGCGGCTGACCAGCAGCACTGGAGCATTCAGAGCTTGGGCCATTTTGGCCAAGGAGAGGCCGAACACCTCTCCCTCGTAGAGATCGGCTGGGCCCTCTAGCAGAACCAAATCCGCAGGGGATGCCTTGACAAACTCCAGCAGAGAGGCAACCGAGCGAGCTGAATCCGGAGGAGACTGCCGCAGGTGAGCCAGCAAAGCTGCTTCGTCGAGCTGAAGGAGCATGGGGGGCATCTGGCTCAGCCGCAGGGTTTCTGCTATAAAGCGCACATCCGGATCCATTCCTCTGTCGCCTGTTCCGAGCGGCTTCCCATAGGCAACTTTCGCCCCCTGCTGCTGCAGATGCTTAGCCAAACCCAAGATGGCTGATGACTTGCCGCTGCAAGGCTCCGTCGAGCCGATAAGGAGGAACTTAGACACGCAGAGCTCCTGAGAGGTCAGGGACACCAAGGGTGTGGCTGAAGCCACTTGTTTTGTTACTCAGTCTAACGGAAACGGCTTGGGGAAAAGCTTGCTTCAGGGCTGCTTCCCATCCCGACTACAAGCTAAGACGCCTCCTCTTCCTTCAAGTTCCCCAGGGCCGAGAGCAAGAGATCAGCCAATTAAGATCGCCTCTTCGGGGTAGGTCACCAGCGGACGGGGCTGCTGTTGGGCCAGAGCCAAGACAATGGTCAGCGCCCCCAGCCGGCCCCAGAACATCACCAAGACAATGAGCAGTTGGCCGAAGAGGTTGAGCTCTCCCGTGAACCCCGTCGAGAGGCCACAGGTAGCAAAAGCAGAAATGACCTCGAAGAGCACCGGCTCCAGCCTGCTGTTGTGGTGGGTAATTAAGATCAGCCAAGTTGCCAATAGCACCACGAACAGGGAGACCGTCAGCACTGCTGCTGCCTTGCGCACCATCGAGGGATCCAAACTGCGCCCGGCAATCTGAGCGCTGGGCAAGCCGCGGGCGTAGCCCCACAAGGCCAGCACCAATACCGCTAGGGTGCCAGTAGTGGTGCCGCCTCCCATCGAGGCCGGTGCCGCGCCGATAAACATCAGCGTCATCAGCAGCAACTGGCTTGCTGGTGTCAAATCCTCAATCGGGATCCCGGCAAACCCAGCAGTGCGGGCCGAAACCGACTGAAAAAACGCCAGGCCCAGGCGGTGAGGCCAACTCAGCTCGCGCAGGGAGCCGCCAGGCAAACTCTCGGCCAAAAACATCCCCAAGCCGCCTGTGCAGAGCAGAACCACCACCACAGCCAGAGTGATGCGGGTGTGCAAAGAGGGGCGGTGGCCCCGCGGCCAGGTTAACAAATCCGACAAAACCGGGATGCCCAGGCCGCCGATAAAAATGAGAGTGCCCAAGATCGCCAGCGACAGTCCATCGGTGGGGATCCCCTCTTGCCCAAATAGATCAAACCCAGCATTGCAAAAAGCAGAGACGGCGTGAAAAATTGCCAGAAAAACCGCCCGACCCGGGCCATAGAGATCCCGCCAGTGCACCCAGAGCAGCAAGGCCCCCCCCAGCTCAATGAGGGTGACTCCGATCAGCACCCGCCGCGTCAATTCCAGGATTGCCCCCGGATCGATCAGGCCCAGGGAGTTGCAGAGGGCCAGGCGATTGAGCAGGGAAATGCGCCGCCCAAGCAGTTGAAACACCACCACCGCCACCACCATGAAGCCTACCCCGCCAATTTGGATGAGGAGCAGCAGCAGGATCTGGCCTAGGAAAGTGAGATCCTCTGCCGCCACAATCGTCGAGAGCCCCGTCACGCTCAGGGCCGATGTGGCCGTGAATAGGGCCTCATTCCAGCTCAAGGGATCCCCCCGGCCGACCCCCGGCAGCTTAAGCAGCAAAGTCCCCACCACTACCAACAGGCCCAGTCCGGCCACCAACCGTGATGGCGGTGGCAGCGGGCGACGCCTGTCTCCAAAAAAGAGCCGCTGTAAGGGGTTGGCCAGTAGCCGAGACTGAGGAGAAAAGCGGGGGGAACTCCAGCGCTCAGCCCCCTCCGGTTGCAACGGCGGGACGCGGCCCTCTCTCATCGAACCTTTACCCCTACATCTCATTCAGCCGCGAGATGTTGGTGTTGGCCCCCAGCACCACCAGCAGATCTCCCTTCTCCAGAACATAGTCTGCTGGCGGCGAGACCACCAGCGACTGTTTTCGCTTCACGACTAGAACCGTGATGCCAAAGCGGCGGCGCAAGTCCGACTCCGCCAGCGTATGACCCACCAGGGCCTCCGGCACCTCCAGCTCAGTAATGCCGTAGCCGGGCTCCAGCTCCAGTTGATCCAGGATCCCTGGTGCTGTTAGCACCTGCGCCAAGCGCCGCCCTGCCTCCTGCTCCGGCAGCACCACCCGATCTGCCCCTACTCGCAAGAGAATCGAGCGCTGCCGCTCCGTGGAAGCCTTGCAGATAACATTACGTACCCCCAGACTCTTGAGGGCTACCGTCGTCAGCAAATTGCTCTCGAAATCGCTGCCAATGGCCACCACCACCGTGTCAAAGGAGGGAATATCCACCGCCCGCAGGGCGTCTTCATCGGTGGAATCCAGCGCCACCACCTGCGTCAGCTGGTCCGCCAGGCGCTGCACGATCTCGCGGCTGCGGTCGATCCCCAAAACGTTATGCCCTCGCTCCATCAGCGTGAGGGCCAAACTTGTGCCAAAGCGCCCCAGCCCAATTACCGCATACTCTCGCTCCGCCCGCCCCATCCACCCCCTGACCCTTTCTGCCAAAACCAGCCATCGATCATAAGCCATGCAGCCGGGCTCGGCAGAGCTGTCATCTTAGGCAGACTCCGGCTTGGGCAAGGTGGAGGGGTGGGGGATCAACTCGCCCGTAGAGCGACGCTCCACCATCTCGGCGGTAATACGCACGTGCTTGATGTCGCGCCGCGAGGGAACCTCGTACATCACATCCAGCATCAGCTCTTCCACAATCGCCCGCAGCGCCCGTGCCCCAGTTTTGCGGCGGTAGGCCTCCTTGGCAATGGCAGAAATGGCAGCTGGCTCAAACTCCAGCTCCACTCCGTCCATGCGCAACAGCTTCTGGGCCTGCTTGAGGATGGCATTTTTAGGCTGCGTCAAGATGGCCTCGAGGGCCTTCTCGTCCAGGGGATCCAGCGTAGCCACCACTGGCAGCCGCCCGATGAACTCTGGGATCATGCCGTACTTGATCAAATCCTCCGGCTCCAGCGCCTTGAGAGCATCGGCTAGGCGTTGCTCGCGAGTAACCGCTGGTTGATCCCCTGGCTTGATGAAGCCCACCGATCTTTTGCCAATGCGCTGCTCGATGATCTTCTCCAGGCCGACAAAAGCCCCTCCACAGATGAAGAGAATGTTGGAGGTATCCACTTGAATGCAATCTTGGTAGGGGTGCTTGCGACCTCCCTGCGGAGGCACGTTGGCAATCGTCCCCTCAAGCATCTTCAGCAGGGCCTGCTGGACGCCTTCCCCGGAAACGTCGCGAGTAATGGAGGGGTTTTCGCTCTTGCGGGCAATCTTGTCGATTTCATCGATGTAGACAATGCCGCGCTGGGCTTGCTCCACATCCATGTCGGCCACCTGCAGCAGGCGCAGTAGGATGTTTTCCACATCCTCCCCCACATAGCCAGCTTCTGTGAGGGTTGTGGCATCGGCAACGGCAAAAGGCACATCCAGCAGGCGGGCCAGGGTCTCAGCCAAGAGGGTCTTGCCAGATCCAGTAGGACCAATGAGAAGGATATTGGACTTTTGCAGCTCCACCTCCTCCAGCTCTGCCAACCCAGCGCTGCCAGGATTGGCTTTGGCAGCTAGCCGCTTGTAGTGGTTGTAGACTGCTACCGATAAGATCTTCTTGGCCTTTTCCTGGCCAATCACGTACTGGTCGAGATAGCGCACAATCTCCCGCGGCTTAGGCAACTGAGCCAAAGAAGGCAAGCCGCGCGGGGGCTTTTTAGGAGCTTCCCGCCGTCTGGCAGCAGGAGCTGAGGCTGGCGAGCTGTTGCCGTTGTAGAGCTCCTCCTCCAGAATTTCGTTGCACAGCTCCACACATTCATCGCAGATGTAGACCCCTGGCCCTGCAATCAGCTTGCGTACCTGATCCTGAGACTTGTTGCAGAAGGAACACCGCAATTGGGAGTCATGCTTGGCCATGGGATCCTCGTCGCTGTTGGCTGTTGAAGTAGGTACCCGAAAAAGTGGCTTGCCTTCCCTCGCCGCAGGGTGAGATGAGTTGGCTAGAAAGGCAAGTAACCTGGAGAGCCAAGTATTAAGTATTCCTAGTCTAACACTTCCATTGCCAGGGATCCCTCCTAGCGCTGCCTGGCTTGAGCTTACCTTAGAGGGGGAAAAGCCCATAGGAAAACCGCTCGACTTAACGCCGAGCGGCGGATGGTGTGAGGAGTGAACGGAAACATGCGTCTCCGCTACTTCTATGATAGGGGAACACCGCCGGCTGCTGCCAAGGGGACTGGCGGGGAAGAAGAGGGCTCTGCACTGTTCCTGAGCAAGGCCAAGGCAGGTCTTGACACGTGTCTGTTGCATCCAAAAGGGGAAGGGACTTTCCTTGTTTCGTCCGCTTCCCCTTCCGGCGTTCACTCCTCACAGAGTTGAATATAAACCATCTCCAAGGCCAGGACAAGCTGGGCCGCCTAAATTTTTCCCTGAGGCTCCACTTAAGAATGGGGATTGCCAGGATCCAAGGCCAACAGCTCCGCTTCGCTCAGCAGGGGGATCCCCAATTCTTGAGCCTTTTTGAGCTTGGAGCCAGGGTCTGAACCCACCACCACGTAGTCTGTTTGGCGGCTAACACTGGCGGTTACCTTGCCGCCGCGGCTTTCAATCCAAGCCTTGGCCTCCTGGCGAGACAGGGTAGGCAGGGTGCCGGTAATCACAAACTTCTTCCCAGCCAGCACCTGAGCAGCCGCAGGGGCCTTTTGCTGAGGCAGGGCAGGGATCCCTAACTCGCGCAGCTCCTGCAGGAGCTGCTGGTGGGCTGGATCGGCAAACCAGGACACCACTGCCTCGGCAATTTCTCTTCCTATCCCGTAGATTTGGGCGATGTCCTCGATGCTGGCCTGGGCCAAGAGTTCAGGGGCGGGGAAATGCTGGGCTAAAGTTTGGGCAGTTACCACTCCCACATGGGGGATCCCCAAGCCGTAGAGCACACGCTCCCAGGGCTGTTGGCGGGAGCGCTGGATGGCTTGTACCAGCTTCTGGCTGGAGCGGGATCCCATCCCCTCCAAGCTTTCCAACTGTTCCGGGGTGAGGCGGTAGAGATCGCTTACGGTGCGCACTCCTAGCTTTTCCACCAACTGGGCTACTCGCTTTTCCCCTAAGCCTTCGATATCCAGAGCGTCGCGGCTAGCCCAGTGCTGCAGTTGACCCCTGATCTGGGCGGGACAGTCGGGATTAGGGCAGCGGGTTATCGCCTCGCCAGCAGGGCGAACCAAAGGGGTGCCGCACTCGGGACAGTGGCTGGGCAGGCGATAGCGAACGGCATCGGGGGGGCGCAGCTCCTTGAGGATCCCCACCACCTCAGGGATGATCTCGCCTGCCTTGCGCACGATGGCGGTGTCGCCAATGTGGACATCCAGCTCCTCGAGGCGATCGGCGTTGTGCAGGCTGGCGCGGCTGACGGTGGTGCCAGCCAGAAGCACTGGCTCTAGCTCCGCCACCGGCGTGACGGCTCCGGTGCGGCCCACGCTGGCCACGATGGCGCGGATGCGGGTGGGGACTTCCTGGGCAGGGTATTTGAGGGCAATGGCCCAGCGGGGGAATTTTTGCGTAAAGCCGGCCTCCTCTTGCAGCCGCAGGGAGTTGAGTTTAACCACCACCCCATCGCAGGCATAGGGAAGCTGGGCCTGCCGCCACCGCTCGTAGAACTGGGCCACCTCTTGGAGGTTCCGACAGACCTGGGAAAGAGGATTGACAGGCAATCCCAGTTCTTTCAGCCGCTGCAGACACTCCCACTGGGTTTGGGGAGGATCCCCGGCGGGCCACCCCTCCGGCCAGTGGAGAGCATAGGCAAAGAAGCTAAGCTTGCGGGCGGCAACCACGCGGCTATCCAATTGGCGCAAGGTGCCGGCGGCGCAGTTGCGCGGGTTGGCAAAGGGAGGATCCCCAGCGGAGCAGCGCTCGCGGTTGATGCGCTCGAACTCGGCAAGGGGAAGATAGGCCTCTCCTCGCACCTCCAGGACTGGCGGGGGATTGGCGGTTGCCAAGCGCAGGGGAATGGAAGGGATGGCACGGACATTGGGGGTGATGTCTTCGCCCACTTGGCCATCGCCGCGGGTGGCCCCCCGCTGGAGCAGCCCATCCACGTAGGTCAGCGCCAGGGCCGCGCCATCGATTTTCAGCTCGCACACGTACTCCAGCTCCCCTTCTTCAGGAGTCCGCCCCAGCAGCCGCAGCAGGCGCTCCTGCCACTCCTTGAGCTCTTCCAGGTTGAAGGCATTTTCCAAGCTGTAGAGGGGAACGCGGTGGGAAACCGTAGGAAACTGCTCAGCGGGTTTTTCCCCTACCCGCTGGGTGGGGCTGTCGGGGGTAATCAGCTCGGGATGGGCCTGCTCTAGCTCCTGCAGCTCGCGGTAGAGGCGGTCGTAAACGCTGTCTTCCAGGATGGGGGCATTGTGGACGTAGTAGGCGATGCTGGCTTTTTGCAGCAGGGCGCGCAGCTCACGAGCGCGTTCTTCCAGTTTGGGATCCATACCGTCAGCCCCTAGGGGAGCACTACGCTTGTTCTAGCAGCCTTGGGGAGGCGTATCTGCCAATTTTTGCTCCTGCAGGTATTGGTAGGCTTGGGCGGCAGCGGCCATTTCCGCCGCCTTTTTGGAGCGCCCCTCGCCGCGGCCCCAGCATTGGCCTTGGCCCCAAACTTCCATGGTGAAACGGGGCGGGTGCTCCTGGGCAGCCACGAGGCGATACTCTGGCAAAATGCCCCACCAGCGCTGGGTTAGCTCCTGCAGCGCAGCCTTGGGGTTGCGACGAGTGGGATCCTGGAACCACTGCTCCACCCGTTGGCGAAAGTAGGGATCCAGCCAGGGGTGCAGCCGGGACAGGGTGTGGATGCCCCAGCTTAGGTACAGGGATCCCAGCAGGGCCTCAAAAGCATCCGCCAAGCGTCGTGCCCGACCCGCCAAGTCGTTTTGGCAGCTAGATCCCAGCTCGAGGTAACGCTCCAGGCCATGCAGATCCGCCAGTTCCGCTAGGTGAGCATCGCTGATGAGATCGGAGCGAATTGCTGTTAGTTCTCCTACTGACAGGTGAGGATAGGACTGGAACAAGAACTCAGTGGCCAAAATCCGTAGGACGGAATCCCCCAGAAACTCCAGCCGGTCGTTGTTGCGCTGGCCATCCCGGGAAGGGTGAATCAAAGCCTGATCCAGTAAGTCCCAGCGCAATTGCTCCAGCCAGGTGGGATCTTTGAACCCTAGGCGAGCTAGCAATTGCTCCAGCAAGCGACGACGGGGCAAGATGAGTTCAACCATACAGCTCAAGCCAAACTTGCAGCCCCTTGAGGGAGGAGGGCAGGAAGGCAAAACCGCCCTTAACCCCCTAGGCGCTGAGTTTCTGTCCAAATCATACATAGTCGCTGCTGGGGATCGCGGTAACGTGGGGATAGGAGCCTAGAGGCTCCAAGGGCAAGCAAAGAGTGCGGTCTCATGCTGCCGAGTGGCTCGGAAAACCCCGCCCAGCCAGCGGCCCAGTCTGGGCAAGGAGTTGAGTCTCCAGGCCCGCGGACCACAGCTCCCTACGTGGTGTTGCATGGCCACTTCTACCAGCCACCGCGCGAGGATCCCTGGCTGAACCGCATTGAGCGCCAGCCCAGCGCCCACCCCTTCCACGACTGGAACGAGCGCATTCTGGCGGAGTGCTATCGGCCCAACGCCTTTGCCCGCATCCTTGATGAGCAAGGGCAGGTGGTGCGCATTGTCAATAACTATGAGTTCATGAGTTTTAACTTCGGCCCCACCCTCCTTGCCTGGCTGGAGGAGCACGACGTTGAGGTCTACCAGCGCATCCTGGCTGCCGACCGTCTCAGCGCCGAGCGGCTGGAGGGAAAGGGCAATGCCATTGCCCAGGTCTACAACCACGTCATCCTGCCCCTAGCCAATGAGCGGGACAAGTACACGCAGATCCGCTGGGGAATCGCCGATTTCCAGCATCGCTTTGGCCGCTTCCCCGAAGGCATGTGGCTGGCGGAAACCGCTATCGATGCAGCAACGGTTAAGGCCTTGGTCGACTGCGGGATCCGCTTTGTCATCCTAGCCCCCAGCCAGGCGCAGCGCATTCGCCCTTTGGGGCAAACGGAATGGATCGATGTCAGCCAGGGCCAGATCGATCCCAGCCGGCCCTATCGCTGCTTTACCCCCGACCGAGGCGGCTACCTAGATGTTTTTTTCTTTGACGGCCCCATCTCCCGCGACCTTGGCTTTGGCGATATTGCCTACAGCACCCAGGCGCTGGCGGAGCGGCTCCAGTTGGCCATTCGCCCTGACCGAGAAGTCCAACTCATCAACTGTGCCACGGATGGCGAGACCTTTGGCCACCACAAACGCGGAACCGAGCGTACCCTGGCCTATGCCTTCTGCGAGGAGTTTCCCCGCCGAGGCTGGCAAGTGGGCAACTACGCCCATTTCCTCAGCCACCACCCTCCCACCTGGGAGGTGCAACTAAAGCCAGTTACTGCCTGGAGCTGTGCCCATGGGGTGGGGCGGTGGTCACGGGACTGTGGCTGTGGGGCAGTGCCTGGCTGGCACCAACGCTGGCGGCAACCGCTGCGGGAGGCCCTCAACTGGCTGCGGGATCAGTTGGCCGAGATCTACGAGACGGAGGCTAAGGCCTACCTGCGGGATCCCTGGCTGGCTCGGGATCGCTACATCGAGGTGATCTTGGATCGGGAGCGCAGGGAGGCATTTTTGCAGGAGCACCAAAGCCACCGCCTCACTGCCGAAGACCGGGTGCAGGTGCTGCGCCTGTTGGAGATGCAGCGCTACAGCCAACTGATGTTCACCAGTTGCGGCTGGTTCTTTGAAGAACTCGCTCGCCCTGAGGGGGTGCAAATCCTGCGCTATGCGGCGCGGGCCATTGAGTTGGCAGCGGCTGCCACCAAGGTGGATCTGGAGGAGGAGTTTCTGCTTCGCCTAAGCAAGGCCCCCAGCAACCTCGAACTCTACAAAGACGGCCGAGGAGTTTACCAAGCTTTGGTGCGCCCCCGCCGGGTTAGCCCGCAGCGGCTCGTGGCCCAGCACGCCATGCTTTCCCTGGTCAACGGCGTACCTTGCTCCTCTGGGTATATGCTGGAGCCGGTGGATCAGGAGCGCCTAGCTATAGGGGGATCCACGCTGCTGGTTGGGCGGGTGAAGCTCTCTTTTCCCACCACCTCTGAAGAGCACGACCTCACCTACGCTCTACTCCACCTGGGCGGCTGGGACTTTCAATGTGGCGTCAAGCCGTTTCCAGGGCAGCGCGGCTACGAGCAGTTGAAAGCCAGCTTGCTGTCTAGCTCCCGCAGCCGCATCCAGCTCGTCCTAACCCTGCAAGAGCTGCTGGGACCGGAAACCTTCGACCTCAACGCCCTAACGGAGGAAGACCGGCAGCAGATGCTGCGCTGGCTTACCCAGGACACGTTGGAGCGCTTGGCCCAGCTCTATCGCCAAACCTACCTGGAGAATTACGGGGTTTTGATGGCTTTTCGGGCCGATGGCCTGCCGATCCCGGAAGAGCTGTTGGCCGCCGCCCAGATTACCCTCAACCAGCGCCTATTGAGCAGCTTACGGGCCATGGAAATAGAAGAGGGCAAGCGGGATCACCTGCTGGAGTTGCGAGCAATTGCCCGCGAGGCAGAGCAGTTGGGGTGTCAGTTGCGGCAGGAAGAGGCAGGCCGGGTCTTGGATCGGCTCTTGCAGCGGGGTATGTGGCAGCTGGCCCAGGCAGCCGACCCGGAAACCCTCAGCGAGCAGCTCCACAACTTGGAAGAGTGGCTGCAACTGGCTGCCGATCTGGGCCTGCCCATCCGCTTGGATCGCCTCCAAGAGCTTTACCTACTAGGGTTAGAGCGCCAGCAATCAGGACTGCTCCGCAGCGCCCTAGAGCGCGCCCGTGGCCGGATCCCTGCCGAAACCCTACGCCGCTTGCTTCAGCTGGGACAACAGCTTCGCATTAATGTCGGTGCCTGGCTACAGCAGCTACCGCCCCCGGCCGCTACCGAGGGCTAGCCCAGCTCCCATCGGGATGACAGGATTCGAACCTGCGGCCCCTTCGTCCCGAACGAAGTGCGCTACCAAGCTGCGCTACATCCCGTGATCCAACTTACAGCGCAACAATTCTAGCACGCTGACTAGCCAAGCACGATCCTCGCCGAGCCAATCTGCGCTAAGCTGCAAGAGCCCACCTTTCCGTAGGCGAGGTATGCCTCAGCCCAAGGGTTTTAGCTCCTCGCAGCCCGAAAAACAGGCAGCAAAGACCAAAGCCGCCAAGCGCAAGGAAGCAGCCAAACGCTACGACGAGCTGAAAGCCAAAGGAATGCCGGAGTTTGCCATTTTTGCCCGGCGCCGCCAGGCTGAGCCCGGCAAACCCAACCCTTGGCTGCCTGTGGGATCCCTGGCGGTCAGTCGCTCCAGCGCCATCCACCAGGCCATCTTCCAAAACGAGGAAGAGCTTAAAAAAGCAGCCGTCCGCCTCTTTCCCCGTCTTGGCAAAGTTAAAGACGAGCTGGAATTTGGCTTTCGCCTCAAAGACAAAGAGTTTCAGGACGAACCTATTCAGGTGGCAGTCCGACCCCAGCCTTCGCCCTTTCAGCTTTGGATGGACAAGGTGCGCAGGTGGCTGGGCCTGGGCAAAAGAGCTACCCAAACCTCCAAGAAAGGCTAGGTGTGGCAAATGTGCTCCCTGTCGCAGGAAGGGCTGGGGGAGCAAAAGAAGCACAGCCCTTGGGGAGAGCTAGGTGACGACGTCCGGCTGCTGCCGACCGGTGCGGGCGCGGATTTGGGCAAAGTGATCCGCTAGTTGGATCAGCTCGGCCAGGGCCGCCTGGGGATCCAAACCCTGCCGCCTGGGATCTGGCTCAAACCGCTCCAGGTACACTCGCAGGGTGGCCCCGTGGGTGCCAGTGCCAGAGAGGCGATAGACGATGCGCGAGCCATCCTCAAAGCCGATGCGGATCCCTTGGTGGCGGCTGGTGCTGCCGTCTACGGGATCGGTGTAGCTGAAGTCATCGGCATAGGCCACCGTCTGCGTGCCAAAGCGCTGTCCCACCCAGCCGGACACAGAGCGCCGCAAGTGCTCCATCAGCTCCTCGGCCACCTCCACCGGCAGCCCCTCGTAGTCGTGGCGGGAGTAGAAGTTGCGTCCGTAGGTGCGCCAGTGCTCTTCCACAATCTGCCGCACCGACTGCCGCCGCACGGCGAGGATGTTGAGCCAAAAGAGAACAGCCCAGAGGCCATCTTTTTCGCGGATGTGGTTGGAGCCGGTGCCGAAGCTCTCCTCGCCGCAGAGGGTGACTTTGCCGGCATCCAGGAGGTTGCCGAAAAATTTCCAGCCCGTAGGGGTTTCGTAGCAAGGGATCCCCAGCTTGGCCGCCACTCGGTCTGCCGCCTGGCTGGTGGGCATGGAGCGGGCGATCCCGGCCAGCCCCTCCCGGTAGCCGGGCACCCAGTGGGCGTTGGCAGCCAACACCGCCAGGCTATCGCTAGGAGTTACGTAGAACTGGCGGCCCAGGATCATGTTGCGATCCCCATCCCCGTCGGAGGCAGCGCCGAAATCCGGCCCATCCTCCCGAAACAGCAGCTCCACCAGGGCGCGGGCATGCACCAGGTTGGGATCTGGGTGGAGGCCGCCAAAATCCGGCAGCGGCTGGCCGTTGAGGACACTGCCCTGGGGCGCTCCTAGAGCTTTCTCCAGGATGGCGTGGGCATAGGGGCCAGTGACGGCGTGCATGGCGTCGAAGGCGACGCGAACCCCAGAGGCCAGGTAGTCGCGGATGGCGTCAAAATCAAATAGGCGCTGCATTAGATCCAGGTAGTCGGCCACAGGGTCGATAACGCAGACCGTCAGGGATCCCAGCCGTTGCTCCCCTAGGCGATCCAGATCTACGTCCGGGGCCTCTAGGATGCGGTACTCGCGGATCCGCTGGGTGCGGGCGTAGATGGCCTCGGTTACCTTCTCCGGGGCGGGGCCGCCGTTGCCGATGTTGTACTTGATGCCAAAGTCTCCTTGCGGACCGCCGGGGTTGTGGCTGGCTGAGAGGATGATGCCGCCGTAAGCTCCGTATTTGCGGATGAGGCAGGAGACCGCTGGCGTGGAGAGGATCCCCCCTTGACCTACCAACACCCGCCCAATGCCGTTGGCTGCCGCCATCTTGAGCAGGATCTGGATAGCCTCTCGGTTGTAGTAGCGGCCATCTCCCCCAACCACCAAGGTTTGGCCGGCAGATCCCTCGAGGACGTCAAAGATGGATTGGACAAAGTTCTCCAGGTAGTGGGGCTGCTGGAACACCTGTACCGGCTTGCGCAGGCCAGAAGTGCCAGGTCTTTGGTCAGGGAAGGGGGCAGTGGTGACCGTGCGGACGCTCATACCCTAGGCTGGCGAAACTATCCCGTTCCTCGAGGCAGAACTTGGCCAGAGCGGTACCTGAACCTGCTACTTCACTAGCTCGAAGACGTTGAACATGGGCAGGTACATGGCCACAATGATGCAGCCCACCATACCACCCAAGATCACAATCATCAAAGGCTCAAGCAAGCTGGTCAGGGCGCGCACTGCCTCCTCCACCTCCAGCTCGTAGAAATCCGCCGTCTTCATCAGCATCGCGTCCAGCTCCCCTGTCTCCTCGCCGACGCTGATCATCTGAATGGCCATCAGGGGAAACACCTTGGCCTTAGCTAGGGCAGGGGCGATCTGCCCCCCCTCCGAGATGGATTGGCGAGCGGCGTCGATGGCGTTGGCCACCACCTGGTTGCCTGAGGTGTCCCGCACAATTTCCAAGGCAGTCAGCACCGGCACGCCAGAGCGGGTGAGAGCGCCAAAGGTACGGCAGAAGCGGGCCACCGCCGATTTCTGGATCAGATCCCCGAAGAGAGGGAGCTTGAGGGCCAGCGCGTCGATGGTCTCCTTGCCGGCAGGGGTGCGGTAGAAGCGGCGAAAGGCAAAAAAGACCATTACCAGAAAGCCCACCAGACCCAAGCTGTACTGGGGTGTGCGTAGGAACTTGCTGACGTTGATGAAAAACTGAGTAAAGCCAGGCAGCTCCCCCCCCAAGTCGTT
This sequence comes from Synechococcus sp. R65.1, assembly GCF_047461755.1. Taxonomy (NCBI): domain Bacteria; kingdom Bacillati; phylum Cyanobacteriota; class Cyanophyceae; order Synechococcales; family Synechococcaceae; genus Synechococcus; species Synechococcus sp. R65.1. The sequence goes on from NZ_JANSHU010000027.1 coordinate 18,147, forward strand.
GTAGATGCTCTCAAAAGTGGGCAAGATGAAGAGCACCATGCCCAAGAAGATCAAGACAGCCAAGATCGTCACCACCACTGGGTAGGTCATGGCCGACTTGATCTGCTTCTGCAGGCGATCCATGTCCTCCAGCAGCTTGGCCAGGCGGTTGAGCACCTCATCGAGCACGCCGCCCACTTCCCCTGCCTGCACCATGCTGCAGTAGAGGCTGTCGAAAGCATCGGGATAGGGGCGGATGGAGTCGGAGAGGTTTTTCCCCGCCTCCACCTCTGCACGGATGGCCCTCAGGTATTTTTTGAGCTTGGGGTTGCCGGTCTGCTCCTCCATGATGGTGAGAGAGCGAACCATCGACACGCCGGCGTTGATGAGGGCAGCAAATTGCCGGGAGAACACTGCCTTGTCGCGAATGTCGATGGATCGCAGCATTGAGAAATCGAAAGACGTATCCAGGGAGAAAAAGGGCTTCTCCTCCTGAATGTCCTCCGGTTTGGCGAAAATCCCCTCGCGGCGCAGCCGTGCGCGAGCCTCGGTCAAGTTGTTGGCCACCACCTTCAGGCGTACCGGCTGACCGGCCTTTAACCCCCGAACCTTGTAGCGCGGCATGGCTTACCCCTGCTTGGATGCTTTCTAAAACTCCGGAGTGGGATCCCTTGGCTTAGTTTTGCAACCTCAGCCAAACCGCCACTCTCCCCCAGCTAGAGCTTAGCTACAGATGAGACCGGCGGCCAAAGGCTGGCGGGGAACTTCCAGGCAGGGATCTCTAGCGACGGACAGTAACCGCTGCTGGCCGCTGCTGCTGAACTGCCGCGGCTGGGGAAGGCCCGGCAACGTTGCCCAAAAGCCGCTGCAACTCCTCAGGACGAGAGGTCTTGGACATGGCCGTCTCGAAGTCAATCTTGCCCTGCAGGTAGAGGTTGGCCAGATCCTGCTCCAGGGTTTTCATGCCCTGCTTGCCGCCCGTCTGGATGGCCGAGTAGATCTGCGCGGTCTTGCCCTCCCGAATGAGGTTGGCGATGGCTGGGGTGACCACCATGATCTCCTGCACCAGCACCCGGCCTGGCTCCCCTGGCTTGGGGTTGAGGCGGCGGGCCAAAGTTTGCGAGAAGACGGCCTTGAGAGAGTTAGAAAGCTGCACGCGAATCTGCTGCTGTTGCTCCGGCGGGAACACGTCCACCAGGCGATCCACCGTCTGGGCAGCCGAGCTGGTGTGCACCGTGGCAAAGCAGAGGTGGCCGGTTTCGGCGGCGGTGATGGCCAACTGGATGGTCTCCAGATCCCGCATCTCCCCAATCAAAATCACATCCGGATCTTCCCGCATCGCTGCCCGCAGGGCATTGGCAAAGCTCTTGGTGTCTTCGCCCAACTGCCGCTGGTGGATGATGCTGCGGATGGGGGTGTAGATATACTCAATGGGATCTTCAATGGTGAGGATGTGCTCAGCTCGCTCGCGGTTGATGAAGTCGATGATAGCGGCCAAAGTGGTGGATTTGCCGGATCCCGTTGGTCCCGTTACCAGCACCAGGCCCCGCGGCAGTCGCGCAACTTCCTTGCAGATGTCGGGCAGGCCCAGCTTTTCGATGCTGGGGATTTCCGAGGCCAGAGCTCGCATGGCGCAGGCATAGGCGCCGCGTTCGCGATAGACGTTGACCCGGAAGCGCCCGATCCCGCGCACGCCGTAAGAGCAGTCCAACTCCCAGTTCTGCTCCAATTGTTTTCGCTGGGTGTTGTTCAACATGCTGAAAATGAGCCGCTGCACCTCCTCAGGGGTAAGAGGATCGTGCTCCGTCGGCTCTAGGCGGCCATTGATGCGGAAGTAGGGAGGCAAGCCGGCTGAGATGTGGATATCGGAACCGCCCCTCCGGATGATTTCTTCCATCAGGTCTTCGATCATCAGTTGTTTCATAGGACTTCCCTCTCCAATCAATGGCGTGAGTTGCTCCGGTGAAGCTGACAAGAGTCAAACTAAAACTTCGGCGTCAAGCAGTACGGACAATCCATCCACTCCACTCGCAGGGCAGCACCGCAGTTGCGGCAGGTGCTAAGGGCCTTGGCACGAGCCTTCAGCTCGGTCTCCAAGCCTTTGTCGGTGAGGATGACTCGATCCACCTCCTCCAGCGTGGTTAGCCCCTGCTTCACCAGCATCAGGCTATAGGCCAATAGGGTCTTCATGCCGCTTTCAACTGCCGCCTCCCTGAGCACCTCGGTGGGAGCCCCCTTGTTGATCAAGTCGGCCAAGCGGTCGTTCATGCGCATGAACTCGTACACCCCCACCCGGCCTTTGTAGCCCACGCCCCCGCAGTTCTCACAGATGGGTTTGCCGGTGGCCTTGCGCTGTTCTATCTCTTTGGGGGAGAGCTGGTTGGCTTTGTAGAAGGTCAGCTGTTCGTTGTCGCCGCTGAGGCTAAGGCCATAGCGGGCCAGTTCCTCGGGGGTAGGGTGGTACGGGATCCGACACTCAGGACATACCCGCCGCAGCAGGCGCTGGGCCAGCACCCCCAGTAGGGAACTGGAGATCATAAACGGCTCGATCCCCATCTCCGTCAGGCGGGCGATGGCACTGGGGGCATCGTTGGTGTGCAGGGTAGTCAACACCAGGTGACCGGTGAGGGAGGCTTCGATGGCGGTTTTGGCTGTCTCGTGGTCGCGGGTTTCCCCCACCAGGATGACATCCGGGTCTTGCCGCAGAAAAGCGCGCAGGATCATGGCAAAGTCCATGCCCTTCTCCCGGAGAACCTGTACCTGGGTGATCCCCGGCAGAGAGTACTCGATGGGATCCTCAGCGGTGCTGATGTTGATGCCTGGATCATTTAGCTCCGCCAGGGCCGAGTAGAGGGTGGTGGTTTTCCCGGATCCAGTGGGCCCGGTTACCAGGATTAGACCAAAGGGTCTCCTCACAACCTCCTTGAAGCTGGCAAGGGTCTCTGGGTCGGTGATCAGCTTATCCAAGCCCAGTTGCGTGGCGGAGTTATCCAGGATGCGCAGGACAATCTTTTCCCCGTAGCGGGAGGGCAGGGTGCTAACGCGAAAGTCCACCTTGCGTCCCTTGAACATCCGCCGAATGCGCCCGTCCTGAGGCAAGCGCCGCTCGGCAATGTTCAGGTTAGCCATGATCTTGAACCGAGCGGTAAGAGCAGGAATGATCTTTTTGGGGAAGTTCTCAAAAGCCTGCCGCAGCACCCCGTCCTTGCGGAAGCGAATGCGCAGGTTTTCTTCTTGCGGCTCGATGTGGATGTCAGATGCCCGTTCCTGCAGGGCCTTGATCAGGATTTGGTTGGCCAATTTGATGATCGGGGCATCGTCTGCCGATTTGAGTTGCTCCTCCAGGGATCCCTCGCCAACCTCCTCGTCGACGGCAGTACCCTCGATGCTGTCCAGATCAAGCTCAGCCGGGTTGACCACCACCTCTTCTTCCTCTTGGGGGGCAACTTGGCTGGCGACATCTGTGTCGTTGATCCCCTTGACAGCCAGCAGTTCCGCCTGCGCATCCATGTAGCGGTTGATCAGGGTCTCGAAGTCCTGCTGGGTGAAGACCCGCCGCTGCAGCTTTAGCCCTTGGATGCGGAAGCGCCGCTGAATGTCGTCTAGCGCCTGCAGGTTGTCCGGCTTGACCATTGCCACCACGACCTGGCTGTCTTGGCGGCGAATGGGCAAGAACTTATAGCGGTTGCAGATATCAAGGGGCAAGAGCGACTCAATGAGCTCGCTCATCTCCGCGAGATCCACCGGCTCCAGGTCGGTGTCGAGAGAGGGGATCCCGTAGATAACTTTGAGCTCAAAAAGCTGCTGTCGCTTGTAGGCCCGCTCCAGGTCAGGTGTGAGCTCCTTGCCTACAATGTTCTTGACCGCCAGAGCCAAAACTTTGCTGCCGCCCTCTCGATCCGCTTTGAGGGCATTTTGAATGTCTTGGATTTGCTTATCGTCGGCAAAGCCCAGCTCTTTTAGCTTGCGTCCAAAGGGGGTGATGCTGGCATTGGCAATCGCTAAGGCTTTGCTCCCGCTGCTGCGACGGGAGGTCAAGGGGGGAGGAAGATCGCTCATAAGCAGTAGCTGGGGCACGCACGATGTGTCCATATTGACTGTAGTTGACCCCCCAGGTCAACGGTAGGGGCAGGAGACCTCACTGGCCCGACTCTGCAACCTGATGGAAATCTAGAAGGGAGAAAGTCGACCCACCTTTAGACTGCTCATGCGGCTTTACGTTGAGCCCTTCACGGTTCACAAGCGCTATGCCCTCACCCTTAGCCGCGGCACCTATACAGAGGCCACCTTGGCCTGGGTGCGCGTTGAAGAGGAGGGGATCGAGGGCTGGGGAGAGGCTTGCCCCTTCTCGGTGAGCGAGGACTGCCACCAGACTTTGGAGGACATCTTGGCGGGTTTGGAGGTGGCTAAAGGGATCCTACGCCGCTATTCCCCCTGGGAGCGGCAGGCCGTCGAGGCGGAACTGCTGCAGGCCGGGATCCCCTCGGCAGTGCGGGCGGCAGTGGACATAGCCCTGCACGACTGGATGGGCAAGCGATTGGGGAGGCCCCTCTGGCAGCTGTGGGGCCTAGATCGCTCCCGCATTCCGCCCACGACCCTAACCATCGGCCTCTCCACCCCTCAGGAGGCGCGCCAGCGGGCTCTGGCTTGGATGGAACAGATCCAACAGGCGCGGGCCTTTAAGATCAAGCTGGGCAGCGAACTGGGCCTAATGGCCGATCAAAACCAGCTCATTGCCGTGCAGGAGGTGATCCCGCTGGGATCCCTGATTACGGTGGATGCCAATGGGGCTTGGACACTGGAGCAAAGCCTGAGCATGAGCAATTGGCTGGCGGGGCAGGGGGTGAGCTACTTGGAGCAGCCCCTGGAGAGGGGCCAGGAGGCGAAGCTAATCACCCTGTGGCACGAGTCGAAGCTGCCCATCTTTGTGGATGAGAGTTGTTTTGACAGCCGCGACATTCCTGCCCTGGCGGATCGGGTTCATGGCATCAACATTAAGCTCATGAAGTGTGGCGGCCTTAGCGAAGCCTGGCGCATGATCCACACAGCCAAAGCCCATGGGCTACAGGTGATGCTGGGCTGCTACAGCAACACCGCTTTGGGCAACACGGCAGCGGCCCACTTGGCGCCGCTAGCGGACTACGTGGACTTAGACAGCCACCTCAATCTCGTCGACGATCCCTTCTCCGGGGCTTCGGTGCAGGAGGGCTGTCTCATCCCCACCGACCGACCCGGCCTAGGGGTGGAGTTGCGGGAGTAGGACCATGCTCTCCAGTCAAACTCGGGTGGCCATCCTGCTCCACGGCGGCCTGTTGGGGGAGCACGGCAAAACAGGGCTGGGGCTATTGCGCTATGGGCCTTTTCCAGTGGTGGCCGTCATCGATCGGGAGCAGGCGGGGAGATCCCTGGCCCAACTCACGGGCATTGCCAAAGACATTCCCATCGTAGCCTCGGTGCAAGAGGCGCTGGTTTACGGCCCCGAGGTGTTGGTGATTGGGATCGCTCCTTCCGGCGGCCAGCTGCCCCCGGAGTGGCGGGAGGAGCTGTGCCAAGCCCTGCAAGCCGGCTTGTCTTTAGCAAACGGGCTGCACACCCCCCTAGCGGAAGATGCCCAGTTGCGGCAGTGGCTGCAGCCGGGAGCTTGGATCTGGGACATTCGCCGCGAACCTCCTGGTCTGGGAGTAGGGAGGGGCCTAGCTCGCTCTCTCCCCTGCCGGCGGGTACTGACGGTGGGCACCGACATGGCCGTCGGCAAAATGTCCACCAGCCTGGAACTGCACCGGGCCAGCCTGAAACGCGGCCTGCGTTCTCGTTTCTTGGCCACCGGCCAGACGGGGATCCTCATCAGCGGCGAGGGGGTGCCTCTGGATGCAGTGCGGGTGGACTATGCCAGCGGCGCTGTGGAGCAACTGGTGCTGCGCTATGGCTTCGACCACGACATTCTGCACATTGAAGGTCAGGGATCCCTGCTCAACCCCGCTTCCACCGCCACCCTGCCTCTGCTAAGGGGATCCCAGCCCACCCATCTCATCTTGGTGCATCGAGCTGGGCAGACCCACATCAAAGGGATGAACGATGTGCCCATTCCTCCCTTGCCTAAGGTGATCGAGCTGTACGAACAAGTGGCTGCAGCTGCTGGCGCCTTTGCCCCCGCACCGGTGGTGGGGGTAGCCCTCAATACCTTTGGCTGGGAAGAGGAAGCGGCCCTGGCCCAGATCCGCCAGGTGGAAACAGAGACGGGCCGGCCCTGTACCGATGTGGTGCGCTTTGGGGCCGATCCTTTGTTGGACGCCATTCTCTCAGCAGGCTAGCCTAGAGCGCTCGGAGCCTGAGCTTCCTTGGAGCTGGTCTCGCTGTCGAGCACCTCCAAAATAGCCTTGGCCGCACGGGCCAGAACTCCCGGCTCCCCCAGAGCTGCCCGCATGGCGGCGTAGTCAGCCTGCAGTTGGGCGCGGCGCTCGGGCCGGGTCAGCAGCTCCAGCGCCAGTTGGGCAATCCGTTCCGGCTGGGCCTCCTCCTGGAGCAGCTCCGGCACAATGGGACGCATAAGCACCAAATTGGGGGGAGCCATAAAGGGCACCGACACCTTTAGCCAATGGCGGGCTAGCCAAAAGGTGAGCGGGCTGAGGCGGTAGACCACCACTTGCGGGATCCCCAAGATGGCTGCCTCCAGGTTGACGGTGCCCGACTTGGCCAACACCAGGTCAGCAGCCGCCAAAAGCAGGTGATGGGCCTTTGGAGGGGAAGGGCGAGGCAGGAAAAGGGTGAGATCGTCCAGCCCATAGCGGCGGGCGGCTCGGGCAATTGGGGCAGCAAAATGGGGCGAGGCCAGCGGCGCCCAAAACTGCACCTGGGGCAGACGAGCCCGCAGCAGCCGCGCTGCCTGAAGCAGGACAGGCAAAACTGAGCGCAACTCCTGACGGCGGGAGGCGGGCAGCAGCGCCACCACCGTTGCCTCCTCCGGGATCCCCAACTCCGCCCTGGCCTGCGCACGACCGGGGACACTCGCCAAAATATCCAGCAGGGGGTGGCCGACATAGCAAACCCGGGCACCTGCTGCGGCGTAGTAGCGGGCCTCTTCGGGGAAAATGGCCACCATCAGTTGCATTTGCTGGGCTAGGCGGTAGGTGAGGCGGCTGCTGGGCGACCACACCCATTCCTGGGGGGCAATGTAGTAGACGGCAGGGATGCGCCGCCGCTGCAACAGGGAAGCCACGCGGCTGTTGACGCCGATGTAGTCTACCAGGATGGCTAGATCTGGTGGATCTTGCTCTAGGAAGCGGCGGATCTTCCACTCCGCCCACAGCGCAGGGAGGACGAAGGGAAGGGCCTCCAGAATACCGATGGAGCCAATTTCAGTTGTGCGGTGCAGCAGCCGGGCTCCAGCAGCAACCATCTCCTCTCCCCCAACTGCCGTGATGCGCAGGTGCGGACGCTGGCGCAGCAGCTCGCGGATGAGATGGCCAGCCTGCAGATCCCCGGAGACTTCGCCGGTGCAGACAAACAGGTGGCTCACAGGTTGTCCCCGTCCTCAGCATCCTCTTTGCTGCGACGCAAGGCAGGCAGAGGACCACGCCGTTGCGGCTGGGAAAGGGAATCTTCCAAAAATTGCAGCAGGTGTAGCAGGGATCCCGTCTCGTCCACCAGCTCTTTCCCCTCTAGGGAGAGGATGCTCTGCCCGTTCTCGGTTCGCAGGCTCTCCCGCAGCGTTTGCAGCGCCTTTTCCAAGGGCAATCCAGAGCGGTAGAGCAGCCGGTAGGCCTGGCGCAAGGCCGGCAGGGATCCCTCCATCCCCTTGGCCCGCCGCAGCCCCACCAAGTTGAGGCCACGGATGCGGGCTGGATGCCCCTCCACCAGCAGGTAGGGTGGAACATCGCGATCCACCCGACTCATCGCCCCCACCATAGCCAGGCGCCCTACCCGGGTAAACTGGTGGATCCCGACCATGCCGCCGATGCGCGCCTGGGACTCGATGTGAATGTGGCCAGCCAGGGAAACCGCGTTGGTGATCACCACTTGGTTTTCGATAACGCAGTTGTGGGCGACATGGACATAGGCCATCAATAGGTTGTAGTCGCCAATTATCGTCGCCTCCCCCTCGTTGGTGGCTCGGTTAATGGTGACAAACTCCCGAATGAGATTGCCCCTGCCAATGACCAGCTGCGAGGGTGCGCCGTTGTACTTTAGGTCTTGTGGCTCTGCGCCCAGCACCGCTCCTGGAAAAATCTGGTTGTCCTCACCAATCTCGGTCCAGCCCTCGATCACCACATGGGCCCCCACCACGGTGTTGGCACCAATGCGCACATGTTCGCCAATAACGGCATAGGGGCCCACCTGCACCGTCTCGTGCAACTCAGCCTTGGGATGGATCACCGCAGTGGGGTGAATCCGCTGCCGTGAGCAGTGCGGCACACTTGCGAAGTCGGGAGGGGATCCTGCTGAAGCCAACACACTCATCTCCAACTAGCCAGCAACTGGAGCAACGCTCCCAACTCGTTCTTCTCCCCAGCTCACTCAGGCTGCTTGCAGGCGCTGCATGGCTCGATTGTACTCTTGATTGGGAAAACAAGGACGGCTCGGCTGATCCTCAGAGGCCAAAACTGAGCTAGGGGGGAAAGCACGATGGTACTGGAGACACTGCCGCTGGTTGCCGCTGTAGCCATCGCCATTTTTATGCTGGTCTTCTGGGTGCGGGTAGTTCGAGAGGTCATCTGGACAGCGGTGGGGATCGCGATCCTCCTAGCCGTTTTGTACGTGGTCTTTAGAATCGGCCCGCAGCAGGTGCTCCAGGAGCTGCGAGATCCCTTTGCCCTCCTCGACCAAGTTTGGCAGGTAATCCTGAGTTGGTTCCAGGCTCTTCTCTCCTAGGATCGTTATCCCTTATACAATGCTCCAGGGGAGCTCAGCCTGTTGAGGGGCTGGCAGCTTCTGCCTTGGCTTTCAACCCTTTCCTTGCCATGCCTTTTGACCAGGATCCACAAGGTCACTTAGAAGCTCTTGCTCTCCTTAGCGGGAGGGAGTTCTCAGACATCCAGGTAGAGGTAGAAGACTTGGGGGAGCGCCGCCGCCAAGTGCAAGGCCGCATCTTGATCCCGGTAGAGCGCCGGCAGGTCTGGCAGGTTTTAACCGATTACGACCATCTGGCGGAGTTTATTCCTAACTTGGTGGAAAGTCGCCTCCTCGGCAGCCAGAATGGCCGCAAACTGGTGCGTCAAGTGGGATCCCAGCAAGTTCTGTTTGCCCGGTTTTCTGCAGCGGTGGTGCTGGCTATCGAGGAAGTGTTTCCCCACCAACTGCGCTTTCAAGAAGTAGAAGGGGATTTCCTCATCTTCGAGGGGTTTTGGGAGCTAGCCGACTGGCTAGAGCAGCAGACCCTGCTCACCTACCACCTGCAGGTGCAACCGCCGCGCCGCATGCCGGTTGGCCTAGTAGAACGGCGCATCCGCCGCGATCTCGCCCTCAACCTGCAGGCTATTCGGGAGCGCTGCCTAAGTCTAGGGGGATCCTCTCCCTAGTTACCCTTGGCTGGGATCGGGGAGCTGCCAAGTCTGGCTGCCCTAAACTAAGGATCGTCAGGTTTCCTCTCGCCAAATGTCCAGATCCCGCTACAGCCAAGAGGACGTGCAGCAGATCCTGCAGCGGGCCATCGCTCGCCAGCCGCGCCTTGGTGAGTTTACCCGCTCGCAACTGGAGGAGATGGCTGCCGAACTGGGGATCTCTCCCCAAGAGCTGGAGGAGGCCGAGCGGGAATGGAGAGCCTGGCAGCAACTAACCAACCAACGGCGTGAGTTTCAACGCTACCGCCGGCGGCAGTTTTACCAATTGCTGGGGCGGTATGCCATTGTCAACAGCTTCCTAGTAGGCTTGGATTGGCTCTCCGGCGGAGGGCTGTCTTGGTCGCTGTTTATACTGATGGGCTGGGGCCTGGCCGTCGCCCTCAAGGGCTGGAGCACCTACCAGACGGAAGGGGAACGCTACGAAAAAGAGTTTCGGCAGTGGCAGAAAAAACGCCAAAAGCAGCTCCAGCGTCGATGAGACACCCCTTGTCTTTGAAGGGAAGCCTCTTGAGGGGGTACCCTCGCCAGGTGCTATTATTACTGGGCGGAAGCAAACGCCTGTGCGGGCGTAGTTTAATGGTAAAACCGCAGTCTTCCAAACTGCTGTTGACGGTTCGATTCCGTTCGCCCGCTTGCACTCTTTCTAGCTTTTAGAGATCCGGACTGCGACCCGGCCCCTAGGTTGGGGAGGCCTGACTGAGGGCTTAGCTAAGGGAGGGGTGAGGTTCGCCTCTCTCTTGAATAGCAGCCAAGGCCTGTCGATGGAGCGTCGGGTTGGCTGCCGCCAACACTTCTCCTCTAGAAGTGCGGGTTAAGGGATCCCCCGACCAATCGGTAATCACGCCGCCGGATCCCTCGATCACGGGCACGAGAGCAGCAAAGTCGTAGAGGGCGAGGCCGCACTCCATCACCAGATCGATGTAGCCGCTGGCCAAGAGGCCGTACTGGTAGCCGTCGCCGCCATAGGAGGTGATGTGAACCAAACGGCTGAGCTGCTGAAAGCGCTGCTGCTGGTCTGGCTGAGCAAATAAATCAGGAGTGGTACAGCTCAAAGAGGCGCGGCTGAGGTCGGTGGTGGCTTTGCTGCGGCTGAGCTGTTGGGTGGAAGGGGTTATCCAGCGGGTTGGTTGTCCCTGCACCCCCACCCAGCGCTCGCGCAACACCGGCTGATCGATGATGCCCAAGATGGGGCGATCCTCTTCCAAAAGGGCGATCAAGGTGGCGAAGGTGGGCTTGCCGGTGGAAAAGGCGATGGTGCCATCCAAGGGATCCAAAACCCAGGTATAGGGGGATCCGGTCTGGTGGAAGCCAAACTCCTCGCCAAGGACGTTGTGCTCCGGCACGTGGGCGGCCAGCAACGCCCGCATTGCCCGTTCTGCTTCCCGGTCGGCTATCGTTACGATAGGGGATCTAGCCTCTTTGTACTCGGCCTGCAGCTCCCCGCGAAACAGAGGCCGGATCACCGCTCCGGCTGCGTCGGCTAGAGCCTGGGCCAAGGCAATCCACTCTGGCTTAACCACTCTCTTGCCTACCTCGTCGGTGTTCTCTCCTAGCATAGGGAAAGATTTTCCCTCGGCTATGCGTGCTGGCCGACTGTTAACCCCTCTGGAATGGCTCTGGACCGCAATTGGAGTGATCTTGACCATTTTGGGCACCCTAACCCAGGTGAGCTTGCCGCCTCAGTGGCCAGGGGTGGGAGGATATAGCTTTTCCCTGCAAATCGGCGGCATGCTGCTAACGGCCTGTCTGGCGGGACCGGTGGCGGCAGTGTGCGCCCAGCTTGTCTATCTAGGCTTGGGATTGGCAGGGCTGCAGGTGTTTGCCCAGGGAGGGGGGTGGCAGTACCTGTACCAGCCCGCCTTTGGCTATTTGCTCGGGTTTTTGCCTGCGGCCTGGGCCTGCGGGACGATGGCCTTTCGACAAAGGGATCCCTACGTGCTGCCCAGCATCTCTGCGCCGGTGCGTCTACAGGATTTGGCCGCCGCCAGTTTGGTGGCCCTGGCCCTGGTTCACCTGACCGGGATCATCTATCTCTTGGCTACCCAGCCTTGGGATAGAGAGTTGCTGAAGTTGCTTCGGCTCTACTCCGGCTATACCCTGCCAGGACAGCTTATCGTGGTTAGCTTCGCTGCCGTCATAGCCCTGCTCCTGCGGCGCCTGCTGCTGCTTTAGCGCAAAGACTCTCTATGGCTGGGACGGGAAAAGGGTAGTCCAAAGGCAAGCTGGCTGCAGGGAGGGGGCAAGGGGTTTCATCAGGTTTCTGCAAAGGCTTTGTAGGGAGACGAAAAGATGCAGCGCGCTGCTCTGACTCTTGCGGCCATGGGCCTTTTGGCTACGGCGTTGACCAAGAAAACTGGGTTTCAAGCCCTGCCCTTGAGGGCGGCTTTTTGTGTGATGCTCTGGATAGCAGAAGGACAACTTTGCATGTACTTTGTCCGCAAGCTCAAGCTGGGAGTTTCAGACCAACTGCAACTTTTGAGCAGGGCAGCAGGCGAGCTGTACTCCCAGACACTCGTCAGTTTTTGGCGGGTTGTCCGCAAGAAAGGTCTTTGGTTGAAACCTGCCACACTCATGCGTTGGTTTCCCAGTGATCCTGAAAACAGACTTCATGCCCACAGTGCGGATGCTGTTGTCCAAAGTTTCTTTGCCTCCCTAAAGTCGTGGCGAGAACGCCGCAAAACTGATCCCAATGCTCGTCCACCTCGACGCCGACGGTACTATTACAAAATCCAGTGGAAGTCCTCAGCCATCAAGGTTGTAGATGGAAAGTTGCGGTTGTCGAACGGGAGGGGTAAAGAGCCGTTGGTGATCCCTTGGGCTTGGGATACGCCTGTCTGGGTAGAAATCGGCTGGGACGGCAAGCAGTATGAGTTGCGGGCTTGCTACAAATTGAGTGATGCGCGGCCCAAAGAAGAGAGGGAAAAAGGCGGTGTTGCCGGTGTGGATCTGGGTGAGGTTCACCTGGCCGTTGCCCATGATGGGGAGAATACCTACATCGCCAATGGCAGGCTGCTGCGTTCCAAGCGCCGCTACCAGAACAAGCTGAAGGCCAAGTTATCGAGACTGATTGATAGAAAGAAGCGTGGTTCTCGGCGCTACCGGCGGCTAATTCGTTCCAAACGGAAGCAGTTGGCCAGGTTGAATAGGCAAATCCAAGATATTCTGCACAAGCAAACTACAAGACTTGTCTCGACGCTGTATGCAAGGGGCGTCCAGACCGTTGTCATTGGGG
>NZ_JANSHU010000028.1:0-26401 GCF_047461755.1 Synechococcus sp. R65.1
CCCCCCCCCCCCCCCCCCCCCCCCCCCCCCCCCCCCCCCCGCGGCCCCCCCCCCCCCCCCGCCGGCCGCGCCCCCCCCCCCCCCCCCCCCTCACCTCCCCCCTGCCCCCTCCTCTCCCACGCTGCGGGAGAGGAGGGGGGATGAGCGGAGGGGGAATGGGCAGAGCAAGGGCGATCCTGCAACTGGCAACGATACCGCGTTCACGAACTAGATCACCCCTCTCCCGCAGTGCGGGAGAGGGGCCGGGGGTGAGGGCTGGGGGGGGGGGGGGGGGGGGGGGGCGGCGCCCCCCCCCCCCCCCCCCGCGGCGGGCCGGCCGCGGGGGGGTGCGCCGGGGGGGGGGGGACTTCAGCAGTAGGGATCGGCTCCGGCTCTTTCTGGGTATCGCGGATGGTTGGGCGCGGCCAGAGCAAAAAGGCGGCTAGCAAAGCCACAGCGCCTCCCCCAACCCAGAGCCACTTCAGGCTGCTGGTGGAAGGCTGCAGAACCGTTTGGGGAGCAGCTTGTGGCAGAGGAGTATCCGTTGGTGGGGGTGCGGCAAGGCGATCCTGGGGAGGGGCAGCCGGGAGCGTGTCGCTAGCTTGGATGACTGTGGAGGGCGCTTTGGCCGTTTCGCCTTCGGTTTTGGTGGGGGAGAGCTCCGGTGCAGCTTCTGCTGAGGTAGCTTTCCGCTCAGCGATGTAGTAGGGGATCCCCGCACCTGGAGGAGGGATTGGCTCCTCTTCAATGAGCTCTAGATCCTCATCGCGGATATCCTCAAAGGTTCCTGAACCTGAGCTGGGGGGGGTGCGCAGTGGCTGGGAAGCGGAAGAAGGAGCTTTGGTGTTGGGGAGGAGGACGGTGCTGGCTTGGCTGGGGGGAAGTTGGTTGGCCACCGTCAGCTCATAGGCTTGCAACAGCCGCTCTGCCAGCTCCTGCATGGTCTGCGGCCGCTCGTCCGGGTTTTTCTTCAGACAATCCATCACCACCGCTACTATGGCGGGTGGGATCGGCTGGGGGGCTGTCTCCGGGTTGATCTCAAGGGGGTTTTCATAGCAATGGGCGTGGATCCAACTGTGCAATGAGTCGGTTTCCAAGCGAAAGGGCATGGATCCCGTCAGCATCTCGTAGAGCACCACCCCTAGGGAGTAGATGTCTGAGCGGGCATCCAGAGATTTGCCGCGTACCTGTTCAGGAGAGGCGTAACGAGCCGTGCCGATAAATCCGCCCCCTTTTTGGGTGCCTAGACTAAGGGTGTGATCCGCCAGCGTTTTGGCCACGCCGAAGTCGAGGATCTTGAGCTGAGACGTAAGCTGGCCATCTTGAAAAATGCGCTCGACAAACAGGTTGCTGGGCTTGATGTCGCGGTGAATCACGCCCCGAATCTCGCGGCCTTCCACGTTAGCTCGGAAGGTGTGGGCAAAGTGCAGCCCTTCACAAGCCTGCAGGGCCAGCCGAATGGCCTGCCGAACTGGCAAGGCTCCTTTTTCTCGGATTAGCTTCCCCAGATCCTGTCCCTTGAGGTACTCCATCACCAAATAGGCGTGCTCCCCCTCTTGGCCGTGATCCAGGACTTTGACGATGCGAGGATGTTGGCCTAAAAGGGTGCTGACGCGGATCTCTTCGGCAAAGCGGCGGCGCAAATCATCGAGCTGGGCGTTCCCTCGGCTCAGCAGGGTAGGGGCATACAGGATCTTGACGGCCACCTCTTGGCCGTTGTTGTGTAAGTCCAAGGCCCGAAAGACGGATCCCATGCCGCCACCACCGATTTCTTGAATCAGTTGGTAGCGGCCACCCAAGAGGCGATTGGTGAGATCGGGGACCATAGGTTTGCAGGCACAAAGCAGCTTGGGCAGGGATGTCCATACAATAAACCAATTGCTGGAGTTTATACCCGCTCACTCAGGGATCCCGTTTGCTCCCTAAGGGGATAGTCATCCTCAGACCCTCTCTCTGGGAGCAAGAGGTAGGGGTAGCGCTCTGGGCCACTCGCGCGTTCGCAACAGCGCAGCAATAACGACGTAACAAGCTGTTTCACTGCCATTCGTTAGATCAAAAAATTCCCAGTAAATTGTGAAAAAAAGCGGAAGAGAACGCTTGAGGAAATTTGTCTGGGCGACCCCCAGCTTGAAGAGGGATGATGGGAAAGGATCCCTGCGCGAGGTCAGCCATGGATCTGGGCTTGGTGGTGATTGCCTACAAGGAGGGGGATCGCCAGAGCAAGGCTACCTGCCAGCTGTGTGCGGAGCAGCTGCGTCGGCGCGGCGTTACGGTACTGACGGCTCCCACTGGCTTGCACCACAACCCCTACCCGGTCTTTTTGGAGGCCACCTCGGATCCCATCGATTTGGCGGTGGTGCTGGGGGGAGACGGCTCGGTGTTGGCGGCGGCCCGCCACCTTGCTCCCCATGGGATCCCCATTTTGCCCATCCAGTCGGGAGGCAGGCTGGGGTTCTTGGCCCAGTCGGAGCAGGTGCTGCACCAGGATCCCTGGGATCGCATTCAGGCAGGAGACTTTGTCCTCCAAGCCCGCATGATGTTGCAGGCCCAGATTTGGGAGCAGCCCCAACTGGGACAAGGGGCTGTCCCTGGGGAGGGAAAGCAGGAGGGCCGCCCGGTTAGCGAAGTGTACTACGCCCTCAACGAAATGTGCCTAAAGCCCATCAACCGGGAACGCCTGCCCGCCGCCATCATGGAAATCGAAGTCAATGGCGAGGTCTTGGATCAGTACCACGGGGATGGCGTGCTGGTGGCTACTCCAACGGGATCCACCTCCTACACCTTGGCAGCCAACGGCCCCATCCTCGAGCCTACCTTTGAGGCCATCATCATCACCCCCATCTGTCCCCTCAGCTTGTCCAGCCGGCCCATTGTTATCAGCGGCACGGCCACGGTGGAGATCTGGCCCCTTGCCGATCCAGAAGGGCTGACCCGCCTCTGGACGGATGGTGTCTTGGCCCAATCGGTCAACCCTGGCCAGTGGGTGCAAATTCGACGCGCTCCCCTGCCAGCCAAGCTGCTGATCTTAGAAAAAGACCTTTCCTACTTCCGCACCCTGCGAGAGAAACTGCAGTGGGCCGGCAGCCGCATCTACATTCCCACTACCAACCACTGCCCGCCAGGGAGATAGGGAGGCCTTACTCGATCGGGATGAATTGCAGCAGGGATCCTGGCTCAACGAGATGACCTGGCACCGCTTCCCCCTCCTGAGGAGGGTGAGCTAGGAGCAGGCAGCGATCTTGGGGAGTGAGGCTGAAGCCAGTAGGGGAGTTGGAGGGCCCTTGGGAGCCTAGCTGCGGGTCCCCGACGAACGTCAGTTGGGCTAGGAGGGCCAACAGCCAGTCGAGATGGGGCAGATCGGCCCCGAAAGCAGTTCGCGTCTGCAAGGTGGCCAGAGCCACGGGGTAGCCTTCTCGAATCAAATAAGTGAGGATCCCAGCGCAGCGTTCTACAGCCCGCTCTAGCTTGTTGCGATGCGCTTCAGGGCTTTCTCCCCGCGGCTGCCAGCGATTTTCAAAGCAGAGGACAATGGCCTGGGAACGGGGGCGCTCCAGCTCCCGCACGACCAGTTGATCTCGCTTGGCCGAGATCTTCCAATGCACAGAGCGCACATCATCTTGGGGACGGTATGGCCGCAGGGCGAGGTAGTCCCCCTCCTGGCCGGGCTGAGGGCGCAACTGGCTGCTGCCGCTAAAGTGCTCCCACAGCAGCAGTCCCTGGACGGGGGCAGGCTGGGGAAATACAATCACCGCCTGCGGCTCCTCGATCGCCACTGCCTTGCGAAAGAGTTCAAAAGGAAAGCTGGTGGCAATCTCAAAACCCTGCAGCTGCCACACCCCTCGCCTTGGGAAGGTGTGCTGATAGAAGGTGTCCAGCTTGGCACCAGGATCCAACCGCAGCACATAGCTGGAAGGCCAATCCGTCCGCTTCAGTCCCTCGATGCGTTCCCTCACCTGGAGGGAAAAACTGGGCAGGCGGCGTTTGCGATTGACCAGCGTCAGCCCCACCAAGACCGGCTGGCCAGCAAAGATGCGGCTGGGCAACTGCCGGCTCACCTCCAGATCCTTGAGGGTAAGCTCGGAGAGGAGGCCGCTAAGAAGAATGAGGCTAAGCAGCATCCCCAGAACCAAGTAGAGAGGATTGTTGCCAGTGTTAAAGGCGGCAATACTCACTAGGAGCGTGATCCCAACAAACCAGCCCCCGATGCGAGTAAAGCGCAGGCGGCGCAGAAAACGAACGCGCTCTTTCGATGACAGCTTTGCAGGGACAGCTCCGAGCTGGGGAAACTGGTGCAACCACGGAAATAGTTGAAGTAATCTTCGGCTGAGCTTCGATAGCACCTGAGCTCCCTCCTCCAGGGCTGCTAGGGTTCTTCTGCCAAGATTTCAGCAATGGCCAGGGCCACCCGCTCCTGTTGCTGGAGGGTCAATTCAGGAAAACAGGGCAAAGACAACACCTGGGCAGCACAGAGCTCGGCATTGGGCAAATCTCCAGGCTTATATCCCAGCTTGCGGTAGACGGGCTGGAGATGAAGGGGAGTAGGGTAATAAACTCGGCTGGCAATGCCTCGCTTCTGCAACTGCCGCTGCAGTCGGTCGCGCCGCCGCGAGTCGGTTGGGTGGGAACCGGGCACCCGCACCGTGTACTGATGCCAAACGGAGTTTCCCCCCTTTGCCACCTTCGGCAGGATTAGGCCAGGGATCCCTTGCAACAGGCGGTGATAGCCCTCGGCAATGGCCTGCCGCCGCCAGTTCCACTCCCGCAGGTAGGGCAACTTGACCGACAGGATTACCGCCTGCAGCGCGTCCAGACGGCTGTTGAGGCCGATGTATTCGTGGTGGTATTGGCCAACTTGGCCATGGTCTTTGAGGATGCGCACCTTGCGGGCCAGTTGCGGATCCCGGGTCACCACTGCCCCGCCATCCCCTGCAGCCCCCAAGTTTTTGGTGGGAAAAAAGCTAAAGCAGCCAATATCTCCCCAGGTGCCCACCGGCTTGCCTCCCCAGCAGGCCCCTATGGCCTGGGCGCAATCTTCCACCACTGCCAACCCATGGCGTCGCGCAATGGCCAAAATTTGGGTCATGTTGGCTGCCTGGCCAAACAAATGCACGGAGATTATGGCTTTGGTGCGCGGGGAGATGCTTCTTTCGAGAAGCTGGGGATCCAGGTTGAAGGTGCAGGGATCCACATCCACGAACACCGGCCGTGCCCCCACCAAATCGATGGCCTCGGCGGAGGCAAAAAAGCTAAAGGCAGTGGTGATGACCTCGTCGCCCGGTTGGATCCCCAGAGCGCGCAGGGCCAACACCAAAGCATCGGTGCCGGAGTTGCAACTGACGGTCTCCAGATCGCCGCCGCCGAGAAACTGCGAAAACAGCTCCTCAAACCGCCGCACTGCCTCTCCGCCAATGTAGCGCCCAGAGGCCAGCAAAGCTTCCACCTGAGGCAAAAGGGTCCTAGCCAAAGCGCGGTATTGCAACGTCAAATCCAGCAGCGGGATCGGCTCATCCGTCATGGTGCTGCCTTTTGGGGTAGCGGCCACAGCCCATCATCGAGGATGAGAGTTCCAAAATTGGGCCTTTTTGTAGCTTAGTTGCTGAGAAGCCGCTGGGAGCCAGACCCGCTCCGAATTGAGCCCAACCTGAGCTAGAGTAAACGCGGTACATCCCTGGCCAGGGATCCCCTAGGCTGGATACAGCTATCGACAGGATGTTCTATGGAGATTGCTTCTCAAGCAGTTCTCGGCAAAGCCCCTTTGGCCCCCCGAATTCTCGCTTTGGTGCCGGGAGGGATTGGCGACCAAATTCTTTTCTTCCCCACCCTAGCGAGTTTGCGGCAGCGCTTTCCAGAAGCGGAGCTGGAGGTGTTGGTGGAGCCGCGGGCGGCAGCTGCCTACGAGGTCTGCCCCTCGGTGAATCGGGTGCTGACCTTCCCATTTAAGGAGCAACTTTCGCTAGGGGATATCAGCGATCTGCTGGGGCGAATCCGCGAGCGGCAGTACGACGCCGTGCTCAGCCTGGGCAGAAGCTTGGGGGTCAAGCTGTTGCTTTGGCTAACTGGGATCCCAAAGCGGGTTGGCTATGCCCCGCCAGGGCCTGGGCGACCTTGGCTGACCGACCCGGTGCCTCTGAAGCTGGCCCAATACGCCGCCAACATGTACCACGACCTGCTGCAGGGGTTCGGCATTGCCGCGCCGGCAGGCTTGCCCCAGCTTCGCCTCAAAAAGACAGCCCTGGAGTGGGCTGAGCAGGAACGCAAGCGTCTGCTGGGGGAGGGCAGCCAAGATTATGTGCTGTTGCACCCTGGCGCCAGCCAACTGTCCCAGGAGAAAGGCATCCAGAAGATCTATCCCCCAGAGAAGTGGGTTAGGGTGATCAAGGGTTTCCGGGAAAAGCGGCCGGAGCTGCCGCTCGTGCTGGTGTTGGGGCCAGAGGATGAGAAGCTGGCGGAGGGCTTTCTGTCGCAACTGCCGGATCTGCCGGTGAGCCGCCCGCCCCAGCTAGGCCAACTGGCGGCCTTGATTGCTGGCTCCACCCTGCTTCTGTGTACCGACAGTGCCCCCATGCACCTGGCGGTGGCCACGCAAACTCCCCTGGTGGCTCTGTTTGGCCCTACTGACCCAGAGCGGCTTTTGCCTTCCGAGGGGCCGTTCCGCGCCGTCAAGGCCGCCAATGGGGTGATTGACTCCATTGCCCCTGAGCAAATCCTAGAGGTGATCTTCCCCGGCTAGAAGCAGGGCTTGCCATGCGGACGAAGGGACTTGAACCCTTACGCCTTGCGGCACTAGATCCTAAGTCTAGCGCGTCTGCCATTCCGCCACGTCCGCAAGAGGTGGGATCCCGCTCACCTATGCTAACCCAAGCTGGCTCTGGCTAGCTCGGCAACTGGCTTGCGGCGACCTTCAGCTCTTCTGTGGCGTCCAAAACCATCCAGCTTTGCCCTGCCGTTTGCTGCCACAGCTCAAAGTGGAGATGCGGCCCAGTCACCGCTCCTGTTGCCCCCACATAGCCAATGAGGGATCCCTGCTTAACCCCTTCTCCTGGGGTGACAGCTACTTTAGACAGGTGACCATAGCGGGTGCGCCGGCCGCCAGCATGCTCCAGGACAACCGTGATCCCCAGATCTCCCAGAGAGCCGGCACTCACCACCTTGCCGCTCAAGGCAGCCAGGACTGGCGTGCCCAAGCTGGCCCCCAGATCCACGCCGGCGTGAAACTCCGGCTGACCCTTGAGGGGGTGAATCCGCAAGCCAAAGCCAGAGGTGATCGGCACAGGGTGGGGCAGCGGATAGAGCAGTCGCTCTTTGCTGGGGGACGAGGTAGGCAAGGTCAGCGGCGGCAGCTCAGGGGTTTCCTCAATGCGAAGCTCTCCCCCTGGCAGGAGAAGGAGGCGGCGGCCGGAGCTGCGCTCCACCAACACCACCGGCACCCCACTTTCCGGCTGGCTCTCGGTAACCTTTGCCGGCTCAATAACAATTTCCCGGCCCACCCCAGTGCGGGTTGCCGCCTCCAGCGGAAGAGCCTGGCTTGGTTGAGGAGTCAAGCCTAGGGTTCTCAGGGTGTCTTGCGGCAGGGGAAGGGCACCATCTTGCAGCAGCGCCTTTGCGGCAGGGGTGTCCAGCGCTGGCCCCACAGGGGGAGGAGGGGGCAAGTGCATCTGCGCCAACAGCGCCGTGGGAGAGGACCAGAGCAGGCTTAGCCCCACGCCTAGACTCAGCCCCAGCCGCCGCAGCTGCCGCCCTCTTGCTGCCGAGCTGCTGCCCAGCCAAGAGGAAAGATGCTGCCAAAAATCGGTGGCCACCAACGGATCCCTCACTCCCAGCCACTGGCAAGAGACACTTGATAGCTTAGGCGCACCTGGTCAGGGGAAAGGACGAGGATCTGTCCTCCCTGAGTTTGTACCCGCAGCCTGCCATCCTCGGCAAGGCCCAAAACCGTAGCCGACGCCTCACCTGGGAGCCATTGGATTTGCGGCTTCACTGTCCAGGTCTCGTACTCGCAGCAAACAGCAGCAAACCCCTCCTTGAGCCAGACCTGGAACCCCCGCTCCATCCCCTGCAAAACCCAGGCGGCAATGGCGGTGCTATCCTGCCGGCATCCCAAGATCTCAGCTAAATTGATTCCCTCGGCGGGCACGGGATTGTTGATATTCACACCTACGCCGGCCACCAGCCCCAGCAGTTGTCCCCTTTCCCCAAAGCGGCCTTGCACCAGGATCCCCCCCAGCTTGCGCAGAAAAGCCGGCCCCTGCCTGTCCACTATCACCAGGTCGTTGGGCCATTTCAGCCGCAGCGGGATCCCCAACCGATGGCGCAAACTGCCGGCAATGCCCCAGGCCAAGGTTAGGGTCAATTCCAGCAGGGAATGCCGCAGGGGAGGGGATCCCAGCCAGACCGACAGGTACAACCCCCCTGGCTGCGAGTGCCATACTCGCCCGTGCTGGCCCTGGCCTGCCCGCTGGCGAGTGCTGACCAGAACGGTGCCCAGGGGCAGAGGTTGAGGGAAGCGGCGACCCCAGTCCAAGAGCAGCCGGTTGGTGGAATCGGTTACTGCCACTTGGAGGAGGTGATGCCCCCATCCCCCTCGACCCACTAGGGATCCCAGCCGCGCGGGGGAAAGCATGGCTTGAAACTAGCTCAACACAATATCTTCTGCTGGGCGCTGGGCCAGCCGCTTCAGGTTTTGGTAGCGCAGCATGTCCAGTAGGTCGTTGCCAGAGCGACCCTCCAGGCGAGCCTCCAGGTGCAGCGCTTGCCCCAGGGCCTCCACTGCCTGCAACCGCGGAACTCCGCGCAACACCAGCCGGTCCACAGCGTAGGCATCAGCAGCCAAAAGGCGGCGGTCGTTGGTCTGGTCGCGGCGCAACTGCCAGAGAGCCAAGCCGCTTAAGCCACCGGAAACCGTTGCCCCCACCGGATCCTGCTGGACCACCTCGAAGATCAGGCTCAAGCCCCCCAAGGCAGCAATAGCCAGGTAAAAGTCGATTTGCCGCGAGGCTGCCCGGCTGTAGTAGCCTACTTTGTGCAAGAACAACCCCGCCCGCTGCAAGGGGGTAAACTGCCGCCACTCGTAGGGTTTAATAAAAAGCCGCAGCTGCCGCTCCCAGGGCAGTTGCCGCCGGCCTTTGATTACGACCGTCTGCCGCTCCGAGGCCGGCAAGATCTTGACGCTCTCTCGCATGCTGGCCGGCAGCAGATCCAGCAGGCGGTCAATCTCAGCCTGCTCGAGAACGTAATCGTAGCCGTTGTCGTAGCCGTAGTACTCCGAGTTCATGCCGGGCCCACTCCTAACCCCATCGCCTGACGCATCTCTCGCACCGCTCGCTCCAACCCCACCAGCACTGCCCGACTGATGATGCTGTGGCCAATGTTTAGCTCCTCTATGCCCGGGATCCGCGCCACCGGGCCCACATTCCAGTAGGTGAGGCCGTGCCCAGCATTGACCCGCAGCCCCAGTTGAATGGCCTGTTGGCTAGCCTTCTGCAGCTGGGCCAGCTCCGCCTCCCGTTGGGCTTCCGAGGAGGCCTCCGCATACCGCCCGGTGTGCAGCTCCACCCAGCGCGCCCCCACCTGAGCAGCAGCGGCAATCTGGATGGGATCTGGATCGACAAACAAGCTGACGGGAATGCCAGATCCCTGCAGTCGATCTACCACTTCACCTAGGCGTGAAACCTGACTGGCCACATCCAGTCCCCCTTCGGTGGTAATCTCTTCCCGCCGCTCGGGAACCAGCGTGACGTAGTCAGGCTTGATCTCCAGGGCAATGGCCACCATCTCCTCTGTTGCCGCCATCTCCAAGTTGAGGTGGGTGCGTACCGTCTGCCGCAGCAGCCGCACATCCCGCTCCTGAATGTGGCGGCGATCCTCGCGCAGGTGCACTGTGATCCCATCTGCGCCTGCCAACTCGGCAATGACGGCAGCGGCCACCGGATCCGGCTCGACGGTGCGGCGGGCCTGGCGCAGCGTGGCCACGTGGTCGATGTTGACTCCAAGGCTGACCAAGGCTAACGTTCTCTCGTGGCAGAAGATCCAAAGGAATGCTCCTAGTATTACATTATTCAATCTGGGCTGCTTAGGGACAGGCGAGGCAGAAACCCCGGAGGTCAAGGGCCTATGATCGAAGACGACGCTTTTCCCCTCCGGGATCCCTGCAGGCTTGCCATGACCAATCCAAATGCCTCTTTGGCGGTAGGACACCCTTCTCTAATTGACCGAGCGCGGGTGGCGGCCCTGATTGCCCAATACCTGCCAGTGGAGATTTGTATCTACTACCAGGTGGTGCCTTTGGCCCTGGATACGGACAGCTTGATCCTGGGCATGGTGGATCCCCAGGATTTGGCAGCCCTGGACTACGTGAGCAAAATGCTGGCTTACTCCCAGATCTCGGTTGAGCCAGTTCCGATTACGCTGGAGCAGCAGCAGGAGTTCATTGCCCACTACTTCAGCCATCCCCCCAGCCCAGCAGAGGTAGAGCGGCTCCGCCTGCAGGCCCAAGCCAGCCGCACCACCCCAGAAGTCCCCGCTCCCGTAGCCGGGCCGCCCAGCCACCCAACTCCCACCCAGCCGCTGCCGGCACGGCCAACTGCTCCGCCCTCTCCTAGTGACGAATCGGAAGAGACGGTGCAGCAGTTGCTGAACTCGATGCTGCGGAGGGCTTTAGACGAGAAAGCAGAGCAAATTTTTGTAGAGCCCCAGGAGGGAGTGCTGTGTCGGGTGCGCTACCGCCAGCAGGGGATCTTGCGGGATCTGTTCAAGGAACTCTCGGAACCCATCCGGGCTAGGCTAATCGCTGCCATGAAGCGGATGATGGCTCTCGATCCCAGCCTCATCGGGGAGCCGCAGCAGGCAGAAGCGGAGCGGCTGTACCGGGGGGAGCCGCTGGTGCTGCAGTTGCGCATTATCCCCCAGCCCTCCAAAAGCGGGCCAGGCTCTCCTCCCAGGGAAGGAGCCATCCTCAGCATTCTGCGAGGAGTAGCCCTCCAGAAGTACCAGCAAAGCCAAAACCGCCTCCGCGTCTCCGAGACCTTGGCTTTGGCCCAACAAACCCACCAACTGCTGCAGCAGCTGCAAGTGGCCCTAAGCGGCACCCTGGGGAAGCTTAAGCAGTATCCCACTCCCCCTGACAGCAACTGGCCCCTGATGGCAGAGACGTTAGCGGCCATCCAGGCCCAGGCCCAGATGCTTGCCATCCACCAGCAGGACTGGGAAAAACTCACCTCCGGCAGTTGATCCGCTAGGCCTTTGGCGGGATCCCCCTGCTTTTGCTAGCTCCCCACGTTTTTGCGAACCTAGCAGTCAAAATGACGCCGGCAATAACGGTCGCCCCAGCAATAAGGCCAAGACGTTCCAGCCGTCCTCCGCTGCTCTAAGCAATACCAGATCCCTGTATAGTTTCTCGACTCGCGCCAAGGGCTTTTCGGTATCCCCCGCCAGCCAATCAGTCCGCTGCAAAATTACTTCTCGACCAAGCGCTCAAGCCGTTCTTCTGTTGAAATCGCCATCAAGTTTTGCCAGACGTTTGCCTTTCTAGTGCCAGGAAAGGGGACGGTCTCCGCTCCTGCCGGGTGCGATAATCTGGAAATCGTGCAGTCATGCGCGTTTAGCCTCCATGCCCTCCACAGATCCGAGGTCTTTGCCCCAGCCCCAGTTGCCGCCCAGCAAAACCCCTGCCAATTCCCCATCTCGCACCTGGTGGCAGGCGCAGCGGGAAAACCTGCTGACGGTGCTGCTGGCGCTGCTACTGGCCCTTGGCATTCGCACCTTTGTGGCGGAGGCGCGCTGGATCCCCTCGGATTCCATGCTGCCCACCCTAGAAGAAGGGGATCGCTTGGTGGTAGAAAAGGTTAGCTACCGCTTCAGCGCCCCCAGACGCGGCGACATCATTGTCTTCTACCCGCCTGCCCACTTGAACTTCAACGGTGCTTACATCAAGCGGGTCATCGGCCTGCCAGGGGATCGCATCCGCATTGCTGAGGGCAAGGTGATCGTCAACGGCATTCCTCTGCAGGAGGACTACATCTACGCTCCCCCTGACTACTCCTGCCCTGGCGAGCGCTGTCCTGGAGTGCCCAACCAGGGATCGGAATTTGTTGTCCCTCCTAACTCCTATTTTGTAATGGGGGACAACCGCAATGACAGCCAGGACTCGCACATCTGGGGGTTTTTGCCCAAAGAAAACATTATCGGCAATACCATCTTTCGCTTTTGGCCACCCAACCGCCTGCGCTTTTTCACTCCACCCACCTACCCTGAGCTCTCGGCAGCGGCGGCTCGAGCCTCGGGTCTATCTCCGTAGGAGCCTTCTAGCAAGGCCGCTCGAGGACGTAGTCTACCATCTGCAGCAGAGCCTGGCGCGCTTCAGAGTCCGGCAGAACTTGCAGGGCCTCGGCAGCCCGCTGGGCATAGTCGCGCGCCAACTGGCGGGAGCGCGGGATCCCCTCACTTTGGTAGACCCACTCTAGAACTTGCTGGAGATCCTGCGGTTCGGCCAACTCTCTGAGGATGAGCTCCCGCATCTGCGGAAACTCCTCTAGCGCAAACAAAACGGGTGCTGTCAGGTTGCCCTGGATGAGGTCGGATCCCACTGGCTTGCCCAGCGTCTCCGCCGACCCAGTAAAGTCGAGGAGATCATCGACAATCTGAAAAGCGATGCCCAGGTTGCGGCCGAAGTCGAAGAGGCGATCGGCTACTTCAGGACTTACCCCGCTCAGGAGACCCGCTGCCTTAGCACTGCCAGAAATAAGGGAGGCGGTTTTGTAGAAGCTTTTGGCGAGGTACTCTTCCAGGGAGACGTCGGGATCAAAGCGAGTGAGGCTCTGGCGCACCTCTCCCTCTGGCAGGTCCATGATGACCTTGGACAGCAGCTTCACCACCTCCAGGTTGTCCAGGTTGGCCAAATACCAGGCTGCCTGCCCAAACAGGTAATCCCCTGCCAGCACCGCCACCCGGTTATCAAAAAGGGTGTTGACTGTGCTGACGCCGCGCCGCACGGTAGCAGTGTCGATGACGTCGTCGTGCATCAGGCTGGCGGTGTGGATCATCTCGGTAATTTCCGCCAGGCGCCAATGCTGGGGGGTAATCTCCCCGTCGGGCGTAGTGGCCCGCGCGATCAGGAGCACGATTGCTGGTCGGATCCCTTTCCCCCCCACCGAGAACAGATGTTCGGCAGCCATGGCCAGGATGGGGTGTTTGGCGCTGACCAGCCGCGTCAAGTTCTGGCGTAAACGCTCTAGATCCGCTTCTATGGGGCCAAAGGGGGAGAGTACGGAGGTCATGAAGCCAAGCCAGGAGAGGATTTACAAAATTTCATATCCTTTCCTATTCTAGAGCACCTCAACCTGCTCGGAGAAAAGCAGGGGGTATCATGCAGACAGTCCTCGACTCCTCCTATGGCCGATCCTATTCCCCCGCTTCAGACTGGCTCCATTCCTCCACTTCCTGAAGAACCTGATTGGGAGGAAGAGTGGGAACTGGCGTTGGAGCGACCCCCTCTCTCGGGGCGGGCCCAACCTCACCGCCACGATCCGCAATCGCGGCGCAAGCTGATTCACCGCCTGGCTCGCATTGAGGGGCATGTGCGGGGGATCCGCTCCATGATCGAGGAGGATCAACCCTGTCCGGATGTGCTGCTCCAGATTGCCGCCGTCAAGGGGGCGCTAGATCGGCTGGCGCGGATTATCCTCAACGATCACATCCGCCACTGCATTCGCCATGCCGTTGAAAGCGGCAATATTGAGGTGGAACTGGAAGAGCTGCAGCGGGCTCTGGATCGCTACCTCAGCTAGCGCAGCCGTTGGTGGCGGCCCTGGGCTTCTAGCTGTTGCTGGCAGCGGGCTGGGCATACCGCTGCAGGAGAGCGGCACTTTTCAGCTGCCACTGCAGGCCCATGAAGGCCCAGTCTAGAAATTCGTCAATCTCCTCCCGACTAAACTGCATGGCCTTGCCAATTTCAAAAATCAGGGCCTCCTCTTTTTCTGTCAGCTCGTTGTTGACCACTGCCATCGCCGCCAAATCCCGCAGGATCAAGGCCCCGGCAGCGTTGTGCAGAGGCGGGATGGCGCTGAGCTCTAGGGTTGCAGTCGTCTCGCCGGCCAGATAGCTTTGAGCTACCTCTTTGTTAATGCCCATGCCTTCAGCAATTTGCAGGAAGAAGTCAGTTTCTTCTTCATCGAGCTGGCCGTCCACGCGGGCTACGGCAATGAGGGCTCTTAGGTAGAGCTGGCGCTGCTCTGCAGTCAAGTCGGTGTAGGTAATCATGTGAAGTTGTGCCTTGGGTTTCCTCTTCAACTTTGCCACGAAGATCCCCCCTTGGGGTTGAGTCGGCACTTTATCCAGGTAGGGGAAAATCGACTAGAATGAGAAGCCTGTGTTAGCGACTAGCCGGACCCAGCCTCCAGGAAGGGACGTGGAGGAGAGGCTAGGCGGTCGGTTTCCGTTTCCTAGACAACCCTACCCAGCTTGCGGAGCACCTCCAATGGTTAAGTTGCGGCTCAAGCGCTTTGGAAAGAAGCACCAACCCAGCTATCGCATCATCGCTATTGACAGTAGGGCTCGCCGGGAAGGTCGCCCGCTGGAGGAGTTAGGCTACTACAACCCGCGCACCAAGGAGACGGTTCTGGAGACAGCGGGCCTACTCAAGTGGCTGCGGCGCGGTGCCAAGCCCACCGATACGGTGGACAGCCTCCTCAGAAAAGCGGGCATCTATGAGATGTTGAAAGCCGGTGAGGGGGGCGTGGTGGCCTCGATTCGCATTCCGGCCATCGCCAAACCTGAAGCGGGGGAGGAGCAGAAGGTTCCCGAGGGATCAGAGCAGGGGGAGGAGAAGTCCCAGCCCGAGGCAGCCACGGAGGCCTAGGCTCAGCTACGCTTGCGGTTAGGTTGCGTTTTGCCTCCCATGCCGGACTACGAGACCCTTGCTCATCTTTTGATTGAACCGCTCCTTACCAGCGGCCCCCTGCAAACAGATGTGGAAACCACCTGTGGAGGACGCAAGGTCTGGCTGCGGCTAGCCTTTGACCCCAAGGATCGCGGTCGGGTGTTGGGGCGAGGTGGGCGTACCTTGCAGGCAATTCGTCAGGTGATGACAGCAGCAGCCCAGTTGGCAGGGCAATCGCTGTACATCGACATCTACGGAGAATCAGGAGAGCGAGAATGAGCCAGATCCTGACCTTCTTGGGGAAGGGGGGCACGGGCCGGAGCACTCTAGCTGTAGCAGTGGCGCGGGCAGCAGCGCAGCAGGGGCGGCGAGTGCTGCTAGTGGGCCATCAGGCGGGGCCGGGGTTGGAGATGCTTCTGGGTGGGATCCCGCTTTCCGGCGAGCCGGTAACCATTGCCGCCAACTTAAGCGTGGTGCAGCTGCGGACAACCCAGCTTCTGGAGCAGTACTGGACGGCAACCAGGGAGCTGGAAGCCCAATACGTGCGCACTCCCTTTTTCCGGGAAATCTATGGGCAGGAGCTAGGGGTGCTGCCAGGGATGGACCAGGCCCTGGCTCTGGAAGCCCTGCGCCGCTACGATGCCAGCGGTCAATACGACTGCATTCTCTACGATGGCCCAGGGGACTTGACCACCTTGCGGGCGTTTGGGATCCCAGAAGTGGCCAGTTGGTACTGGCGGCGAGCTTCCCAGGCTTTCCTCCAATCCGATCTGGCCAAAACTCTCCTTCCCTTTCTTGAACCGCTGCTGCGGTCGGTGACGACCCTGGAGTTTTCCTCGGTGGAGGAGCTCCTAGCTCGCCTGGGGGGGATGGCCAACCTTTTCGAGCAGGGGCGCTCTGCCATTGCCGATCCGCGGCGGGTGGTAGCGCATTTGGTAACGACTCCGGATCCCATGGCGATCCAGGTTGCCCGCTACCTCTGGGGCAGTGCCCAGATGGTGGGGCTGACCGTGGGTGGCCTCTGGGTCATGCCGCTAGTTCCCGGGGAGGTGTCGGCGGCTGAGTTTTCTCCTCTGCCAGTGCGCACCCTGCCACGGCGCCAGGGATCGGATTGGTCGGCGTTGGAAGAGGCAGTCAGTGGGATCTTTGCCCTACCTGAGGTGCCGCCGCCCGTAGCCATTGACGAGGGCTCCCGCAGCGTGAAGCTGTTTCTTCCTGGCTTTAGCAAGACCCAAATCGAGCTGAGCCAATCCGGGCCAGAGTTGACCATCACCGCTGGGGATCAGCGGCGCAATTTGTTCTTGCCGCCCAGCTTGGCAGGCCGGCAGGTAACCGGGGCTAAGTTTCAGGAGCCTTTTCTGATTATCAGCTTTGCCTAGAAATCCCGGGAGGGGGCATGTTGGCCAAGCGGATCATTCCCTGTCTGGATGTGGCAGGGGGGCGGGTGGTCAAAGGGATCCAGTTTGGGAACTTGCGGGAGGCCGGGGATCCGGTGGAGCTGGCGCGGGCCTATGATCGGGCAGGGGCGGATGAGCTGGTCTTTCTGGACATCACCGCCACCCATGAGGAGCGGGAGATTTTGCTGGAGGTGGTGCGGCGCACAGCAGAGCAGGTATTCATTCCTCTCACCGTAGGCGGTGGGATCCGCGACCTGGAGGGGATCCGGCAACTGCTGCGGGCCGGCGCCGACAAGGTCAGCCTTAACTCGGCAGCGGTTCGGGATCCGGATCTGGTTACCCAAGCCAGCCGCCGTTTTGGCTCCCAGTGCATCGTCGTGGCCATTGACGCTCGCGCCAAACCTCAAGGCGGGGGGTGGGAGGTGTACGTGCGCGGTGGGCGGGAGCCGACAGGCCTGGATGCGGTGGAGTGGGCCAAAACCGTGGCCGAGCGGGGGGCAGGGGAAATCCTGCTGACCAGCATGGACGCTGATGGCACCCAGGCCGGCTACGACCTGGAGCTGACCCGGCGGGTGGCCGAGGCAGTGGCGGTGCCGGTGATTGCCTCCGGAGGAGCAGGGGAATGTGCCCACATCCGCCAAGCTCTCCAGGAGGGGGGGGCAGAAGCAGCTCTACTGGCCTCGCTGCTCCACTACGGCCGGCTGACGATTGAGCAGATCAAGGCCGACTTGGCCGCCCACGGCATTCCCGTGCGTCGCTAGCTGGGGGAGGAAGCCGTGCAGGTTTCTAACCTAGCCGCTCTCTTGCCCGAGGTGTGCCGCCTAGCAGAAGCGGCAGGGCGGGCCATCTTGCCCTTCTATCGGCAAGAATCGCTGCAGGTCGAACTCAAAGCAGATGCCTCCCCCTTGACCGAGGCGGATCTGGCTGCCCACCGCCTGCTCCTCGAGGGACTGCAGGAGCTTACCCCCACGATTCCCGTCCTCTCAGAAGAAGCCGGCGGGATCCCCTACTGGGAGCGGCAACAGTGGCAGCAGTTTTGGTTGGTGGATCCCCTAGATGGCACGCGCGAGTTCCTCGAGGGCAACGGCCAGTTTACCGTCAACATTGCCCTTGTCGAGGCAGGGATCCCCATCTTGGGCGTCGTCCATGCCCCGGCGTTGGGCCTCACCTACAGGGCTGCCCAAAAGCTAGGAGCCTACAGGGGCGACGAGCCCATCTGGTCCCGCCCGCCTGCCCAGCCCCCTCTACAGGTAGTGGCCAGCCGCTCCCACAAGGACACGGAAACGGAGCGGTTTCTGGAGCGGCTGCAGCGCCGCTACGGCCTCCTTGAGGTGAAGTCGGTGGGCAGTGCCCTCAAGTTTTGCCTAGTGGCCGAGGGATCCGCTCACCTCTACCCCCGCTTTGGCCCAACCCTGGAGTGGGATACTGCCGCCGCCCAGTGCCTTGTCGAGCAAGCAGGGGGCAGCGTCACAGACTTGCAAGGGGATCCCTTGCGCTACAACAAACCAGACTTGCACAACCCCCCCTTTATGGTGACGGCTGCAGGCGCAGCCTACCTCTGGCAAGGCCTGGTTCCCTGAGGGAGGCTACATCCCCATTTCAACCGGGTTGAACCCCTCTGGAAACTTGGTGTACTCGTCGTAGAGGGCGCCGCGAAAGCGGGTGTTGGTGATGGTGGCTCCGCGCAGGTCGGCGCCAAAACGCAGATCGGCTCGGCTGAGATCGGCCTCGCTGAGATCGGCCCTGAGCAGCTTGGCCCGGTAGAGGTTGGCCCCCCGTAGATCCGCCTTCACCAGCTTAGCCCCGATGAGATTGACCCGCCGCAACTTGGCGCCGCGTAGGCTGGCTCCAGTTAGATCCGCCCCCGACAAATCTGCTTCGCGCAAGTCTGCCCCGCTTAAGTCAGCATCCCGCAGGATAATCCCCCTCAAGCTTGCGCCGCTCAACTGGGCCCCACTCAGGTTAGAGCCAGAAAAATCTCGCTGGCCAGAGGCATAAGCCTGCAACAGTTGCTTGGGATCCAAAAGAGGCTTGAGACTCACCGTTGCCATTGCTCGTGATTTCTTGCCGAAATGCCAGAAGGCGACCTTGCTCCCCTCTATCCAGAGAGAGCTCCTTTGCGCAGCTTACCACCTCTTGGCTCTCTTTTAGAGCAGCCCCACGTCCGTAGGCGAAGAAGATGGATCCCCCGCACTAACTCCTGGCATTAGAGTTGATCAATTTCGCGGCGCAGCTCTTCCAATTCTGCATCTACATCTACTTTGCCCCTGGTTGGGGCTCCAGCTTGACCTTGCTGCACAGCTTTCGTCTCACCGGCAGGCAACTGGGCCTGGATGGCTGCCTTGAGCAACCTCAGCTCCTGATCCACATCCGCTCCGCCTGCTTCTAGAGCGGCAAACTGCTGCTCCAGGCTGTCGGCTGCCAGCTCGGCCACTGCTGCGGATTGGGCCTCCAGAGCGTTTACCTTCTCTTCCATGCGCTCAAAGGCGGCAAAGGCGCTGCTGGGATCCACCCGGCCGATAACCTGATTGATCTGCTGGGAAGCCTTGGCGGCGCGGGCTCGGGCGATGAGCATGTCCTTTTTGGTTTTGGCCTCGGCAATCTTGCTTTCCAGCTTGGTCATGTTGGTTTTGAGCATCTCCACTTGCCGGGTCTGCTCGTCTAGCTGCCGCTTCAGGCTTTGGGCAGTCTCGACAAAAGTTTTCTTGCGCACTAGGGCTTCCCGGGCCAGCGCCTCGTTGTTGTTGCGTAGGGCCAACTCAGCCCGTCTGTGCCACTCCTCCGCGCTTTGCTGGGCCTGCTCGTACTGCCGCTCCAGGCGCTTCTGGGCAGCAATGGCTTGGGCGACGGCCTGCCGCATTTGGTAGTGATCCTCAGCCATGTCCTGAATGGTTTGGTTCAGGATCTTCTCTGGATCCTCGGCACTGCTGATGAGCGCGTTGAGGTTGGCTCTAATGATTCGGCTGACCCGCTCAAACAATCCCATTGGTCTCTCCCCCTCTCGCAGTTTGACCTAATGCTACCCTCGCCCTCCCGGCGCCTTCCAGGGCCTCTACTCCAGTATAGGGATCCCTGGGGCGAGCCAGAGGGGATCCCGCCTCTTTTTGCATGGGGGTGGGTTGCGTGGCAGCTTTGGCTCTTTTTTGGCTTGCTTGCGCTGGGCTGTGCTGGAATCGAACCAGCGGCTCCCACCGTGTCAAGGTGGTACTCTACCTCTGAGTTAACAGCCCCAATGAATAGGCGTGCCTCTACTGAGAGTCAGTAGTTGATCGTATCACCGAAAAACGCGGCGCGGAAGCCCCCCTCTTGAGCCGTGGGAAGGAAACGGGAAAGGAGGCTTCCGAGTAGCGCAAACGGTGTGTTACTCCAGCCTGGGGCGGAAGGGGGAGGTGGATCCCAACGCGACCAACGGAATTGCCCTATTGAACCAGCCCAGAGGTTCAGGGTTGACTTGCTAGCTGTAGGGCTACAAGGAGCCCCTGGCTGCCGCTTCGCGGAAGCAAGCTATGGCTGTGGGCTCTCCTCTCACCGGACAATCGGCCGCTTTGTGGCATAACCAACCTCTCTTGTAGGCACTTTGCCTAGGCTAAAGTTGGCTCCGTCTTTTGCCTGGGTGCTCATCAAGAGCCAAGGAGCAACTACCGTCAGCTCGACGGGAAGTGACGCCTGTGGAGATCCCTCTAGTGGGGTAGTGGAGGTGAACTCTGCTGCTAGCTATGGGTCGTGGAAGCAGGAAGAAAGCGTCAACCTGGAGCAAAAGTCCGCTTTTGTCCGAGGTTGTATGAGTCTTTCAGAGCGGGTAGCTTACAGGCGCCATTCGGCAGACTTAATCAAATTGCGAAAGTCGCGGATCACTGCTTCGCAGCGGTGAAAAAAAGCCAGCACCCAGTCCCGCAGCACTTTTTGCTGAGACTCGTCCAGCTCCTTGAGGAGGCCTTTGTAGTGAATTTGGCCACTGCGCTCGATCTCAAACTCGTTGAGCCACTCGGCTAGGGATCCCTGCTGCTCCAGCACTTCCTGTCGGGCTGCCTTCCAGTAGTTGACAATCACCGCCTTGCCCAGATAGCCACTAGCCATCTGGCAGAGACGGTTGAGCGATTGCACGAAAACCTCCACCTTCCTGGGGCTGCCCCTCGCCCCAGGCTGAGTTGTCTCGGGCTGGCTTTCTGTCAAATTGGCGCTGGGCTGGGTGGGGTTGCGAGCAGCCTCTGCCTGGCTGGTCAAAAGGCGAAAGGTAGCTAGGCCCTTCGACGCATCCTGTTGCAGCTCGGCTCGCAGGCGGTTGACTGCCAAGGTGTAAACCGGCATCACCACCTCGTCATTGACTGCCACCAGCAACACCCATTCCGGCCCCAGGGGGTAGACAAAAACCCGCTGCTCGGCAAACTGAAAGTCAAAGTAGTCCAGTCCTGGGGGCATGGTTTGCAAAACCTGAAACAGCCCTTCGGTGAGGGCCTGCTGCTGTCGGCTGTCCAAGTTCTGAAAAGAACGGTAGAAAAAAGGGCGGCCTGTTCGACTCAGGAGCGCTACCCCCATCACCCCGCGGATGGACAAAAAACTCTCGAGCGTCTCTTTTTCCATGCCCCTTGGGAGCCAACTGGGCCAACACAACTCCTATCCTGGCTCAGATTAGCCGACGCTGGCTGCAGCTAATACTGGCAGCCTAAAAGGCCAGGACGGGGACAACAACCGGCCTCAGAGGAACATCTGTAGCCTGCCCCCTTGCTGCTTCTAAGCTGGCTCTATGCGACTAGGCCTGCCGGAGACCAGAAGTGCCTTTGCCCAAAAATTCCCCAATTCGTTCTATTGCCTCTTCCAGCCGGGATCCCTCTGCCACCAGCGCAAAGCGGACATAGCCTTCGCCGCCGGGGCCAAAGCCTGAGCCTGGCGACAGAGCCACCCCGGTAGCCCGTACCAAGTCTAGACAAAACTGGGCTGAAGAGCCGCGATAGAACTCGGGCAAAGGTGCCCACAGGTACATGGTGGCCTCCGGCAGGGGCACGGGCCAGCCGATGCGGTGCAGAGCGGCCACCGCAAGATCCCGTCGCTTGCGGTATACCTGCCGCCAGTGATCCAAAAAGCTATCGGGAGCCGCCAAGGCCGCTGCTGCTCCCCGCAAGATGCCCTGGTACGGGTGGAAGTCAATGGTGGACTTCACCAACCGCAAGGCTCGGATCAGCTCGCGGCTACCGATGGCATACGCCACCCGGAACCCCCCCATGTGGTAGGACTTGGAGAGGGAAAAGAACTCGATGGTGCGGGTCTTGTCGGGATCCGCCTGCAGCGCCGAAGGAGCCACCTGGCCGTCGAAACGCCAGTCCACGTAGGGAAAGTCGTGCGCCAGCACGATGTTGTACCGCTGACAAAATTGCAGCGTTTCCTGCCAAAACTCCGGGGTAACGGTGGCAGTGGTGGGGTTGTGGGGATAGCTCAGCACCAATAGCCGCGCCTGGCGGCAGATCTCCTTTGGGATCTCATCCCACTGGGGTAGGAAGCGGCTTTCTGCCCGCAGGGGCAAGTAGTAAGGGATCCCGCCCGCTAGATGAATCCCCCCCACATGGGAGGGATACCCAGGGTCGGTAACCAAGGCAACCTCGCCGGGATTAAGCAAAGCTAGCGGCAGGAGGGCCGTCCCCTGCTGGGATCCAATCAGGGGCAGCACCTCCGTTTCTGGATCGATGACTAGGCCAAACTTCCTCTGGTACCACTGGGCACAGGCGGCGCGAAACTCAGCCGTGTCGTGGAAGAGGGTGTAGCCGTAGGTGGAGGGATCCGCCAAAGCCGCCTGCATGGCTGCCAGCGCTTCTGGAGGCGGGGGCAGATCCGAGGATCCCAGAGACAGGTCGATGACATCCACGCCGGAGCGGCGCGCCTCCCACTTGGCCTGGTCTAGCTGGTCAAAGACATTAGAGCGCAGGGGCTCAAGTCGTTGGGCAAAGGCAGCAAGCATGCAGCAAGTCCAAAGGGGCTAGGGGTTCCTGCCAGCATTGGAAGAGTTGGCTGCAGGCGGTTGCGTGGCCGCCGGGCCGCGATCGAAGATCTCGATGTTCCACTGTCCCCGACCGTTACTCTCAAAGGCGATAAAGCGCCCATCGCCGCTGATGGTGGGGTTGCGCACATCCCCTGGCACCCGGCTGCTGATGTTCTCAACCCGGCGGGTTTCGCGGTCGTAGAGAAAGATCTCCGATTTGCCCAGCGCGTTGGACACATAGACGATGTAGCGCCCATCAGCGCTGATATCGGGCGAACTGGCAGCCACGTCGCTGGAATTGAGCCCAGGCAAGTCTACCAGCCGCTGTTCCACCAGGTCGTAGAGAAAAATGGCCTGACTGCCGCCGCGGGCTGAGGAAAACACCAGGTAGCGACCATCGCCACTGAAAGCGGGCTCCCCATCGGGGAAGATGCTGTTGAGGCCGCTGTTGGTCAAGCTAGAAGGGGGGGTACGAAAACCTGCGGGGCTGCAGCCCAGCAGCCCTAAGCTCAAGCCGGCCAAGCACAGCTTCCCCACCCACCCGACTGGGCTGAACGGAATCTGGCCCTTGGTTAGCATGGCATTGCCTTTCCAACCCCTTTCTCCCATCCATCATAGCCAGTTGACAAACTCGGCTTAGGCTAGGGGCCACTCTTTGCCGTTGCTATTGTTATTGTTGAATCTGCCTCCCCGAGGCTGTTTTCCTGCTACTGGCTATGGCTTGCCGCAGCACTCTGCAGGAGGATCTCCATTACCAACAAGCCAAGCGCAGCCTGCGCCAGTGGGTGGCCCAACTGGATCTGCGCCCCCAGGAGATTGCCGGCCTGGAAGGGGAGCTGGAAAACTTGCAAGCCCTGCTGGACAAACTGGAAGCCGAGGTCATCCACATTGCTGCCTTCGGCCTGGTGGGGCGGGGCAAGTCCTCCCTGCTCAACGCTCTCCTGGGGGAGCCGGTTTTCGCCACGGGGCCTACCCACGGGACCACCCGCACCCAGCAAGTAGCTGCCTGGAACATCTGCTGGGGAACTCGTCCCCCCTGCTCTTTCCTATCCTCGGCCTCGGTGCAGTCGGTTCAGGTCAGCCACTGGCAGGGATCCCGGCTGGAGCTAATCGACACTCCTGGCCTGGATGAAGTAGACGGCGAAGAGCGGGCGCGACTGGCCCAGGAGGTGGCCCAGCGGGCAGATCTCATCCTCTTTGTGGTCTGCGGAGATCTGACGCGGGTGGAGTTTGAGGCTCTGGCGACTCTGCGGGAGGCGGGCAAGCCCATGCTGCTGGTGTTCAACAAGATCGACCAGTACCCCGAGGCGGATCGCCAGGCCATCTACGACAAGATCCGCAACGAACGGGTGCGGCAGCTTCTTTCCCCTGACGAGGTTGTCATGGTGGCCGCCTCGCCGCGCGTGCCGCGCCTGGTGCAGAAGCCAGATGGCAGCTTTGGCGTGGAGATGGAAAGCGGCCCCCCCCAAGTGGACGCGCTGCGCCTAAAAATCCTAGAAGTCTTGCAGCGGGAAGGGCGCTCCCTGCTAGCCCTCAACGCCCTCCTCTTTGCCGATCGCCTCAACCAGCAGGTCATCGAGCGCAAGTTGCAAAGCCGCGCCCAGCAAGCCCAAGATCTCATCGCCGCCGCCGCCCGCACCAAAGCCCTGGCCGTTGCCCTCAACCCCGTTACTCTGCTTGACACCCTGGGGGGGTTGGCTTTGGATGTGGCCCTCATCTTGCGCATGGCCCGCCTCTACGGCTGGCCCCTGACCACCGCCGGTGCCATGCAACTGTTGCAGAAGATTGTCCTCAGCATGCTCAGCCTGGGGGCAGGAGAATGGGTGGCGCTGTTGGGATTGGGATCCCTGAAAACCTTGCTGGGGGGATCCCTGCCCTTTGCTGGCGGACTTTCTCTAGGAGCCTACGGATCAGTGGCCCTGACGCAGGCAGTGATGGCTGGCTTTTCCTGCTACGCCATCGGCGAGGCAGCCCGCCGCTACCTAGCCCAAGGAGCCAGTTGGGGGCCGGAGGGACCCAAAGCCGCCATAGCCCAGATTTTGGCCGATTTGGACGAAGCCTCAATCACCGCCCGCCTTCGCGAGGAGATCCGCACCAAAATCGGCTTGGCCCCCACCTAAACCTCCGCCCTTGACAAGAAGCGCTGAACGACTGAGCAAGGGAGAGGCGTTGGTAGGATAGGGAGTGCTCTCTCTGCCGCCCTTTGCCATGGCAGCTCACACCTTTCAAGATCTAATCCTTCGCTTGCAGCAGTTTTGGGGAGAGCAGGGTTGCCTAATCCTGCAGCCCTACGACCTGGAAAAGGGGGCCGGCACCATGAGCCCCCACACCTTCCTACGCGCCCTAGGGCCGGATCCCTGGCGAGTGGCCTACGTGGAGCCCTGTCGCCGCCCCACTGACGGGCGCTATGGCCAAAACCCTAACCGCTTGCAGCACTACTTTCAGTACCAAGTCCTGCTCAAGCCCTCCCCCGACGACATCCAAGAGGTGTACCTGGAGAGCCTGCGGGCCTTGGGCATCGACCCGGCAGAGCACGACATTCGCTTTGTGGAAGACGACTGGGAATCCCCCACCCTGGGCGCCTGGGGCGTGGGCTGGGAAGTGTGGCTAGATGGCATGGAAATAACCCAGTTCACCTACTTCCAACAAGTGGGCAGCCAGGATTGCCACCCCGTTTCTGTGGAGATTACCTACGGTCTGGAGCGCCTAGCCATGTACCTGCAGGGGGTGGACTCCGTTTTTGACCTCTGCTGGAGTGAGCACCCTTCTCTGGGACGGATTACCTATGGGCAGATCTATTTCCAAAATGAAGTGGAGCAATCCTACTACAACTTTGAGTATTCGAATCCCGAGATGTTGTTGGAGCTGTTTCGGCTCTACGAAGCCGAGGCCAAGCGGCTAATCGAAACCACGCGGCAGAAGCTCCAAGAACAGGCCTTGAGCGATCGGCTGCCGGTGTCGCTGCTTCTGCCTGCCTACGACTACGTGCTCAAGTGCTCCCACACCTTCAACCTGCTCGATGCCCGCGGCGTCATTGCCGTGGCTGAGCGCACTCTCTACATCGGGCGCATCCGCAACCTGGCTCGCCAACTGGCAGAGCTCTACCTCAGCCAGACAGGCCGCTCCCCCTCCAGCCATACTCTGCCCTAGCTGGAACCTAACTCTTTGCCGGGCTAGGGATCGAAGCCAGGGAACCCTCTTTTGGCTATGATAGGAGATTGACATTAGCCAGCTCTGTTCTGGTGCAACTCTTTTTGCGTTAAGCTAATCAACGCTCTTAACCAGTCCACCTGACTATTTTCCGGAGAATTTATGTTTCGATACCCTGTCACACGGGTTTCCATCTTTATCGATGGAAACAATATGTTTTATGCTCAACAAAAAATCGGCTGGTTCTTTGATCCCCGCCGGGTCTTGGATTACTTTGTCAGGTCCCAACCCAACGTCGAGCTAGTCAATGCATTTTGGTACACCGGCATCAAGGATCCCAACGACCAAAGGGCCTTCCGAGACGCCCTGATCAACTTGGGCTATACGGTTCGCACCAAGCTTCTCAAGGAGTATCGGGACGAAGATTCGGGCCGTTACTCCCAGAGGGCCAACCTAGATATCGAAATTGTTATCGATATGTTCAACACGGTCGGTCAATACGACCGGCTCATCCTGTTTAGCGGCGACGGTGATTTCGAGCGGGCCATTGAGTTGTTGCGCTCCAAAAACACTACGATTACAGTTGTCTCCACCGAAGGGATGATTGCCCGCGAGCTGCGCAACGCCACCGACCGCTACATCGACCTCAACGACATTCGCCCC
This sequence comes from Synechococcus sp. R65.1, assembly GCF_047461755.1. Lineage (NCBI taxonomy): Bacteria > Bacillati > Cyanobacteriota > Cyanophyceae > Synechococcales > Synechococcaceae > Synechococcus > Synechococcus sp. R65.1. The sequence continues at coordinate 26,033 of NZ_JANSHU010000028.1, forward strand.
TACATTGAAAAGTTGGACAAGTAGTCTTTGAGGATGGGGGCAGACAGGGCAAGGAGCTAGAGGTCAGCGAGCATTGCCCCGCCGGCCCAGCTCGCAGAGGCCACCGCCAACACAGGCGATAAGACCCCAGGAGACGGCCCAGCTTTTGCCCAAAGAGATCTCGGTTAAAGCCACCACCGCTGCTGCCAGCAAGAAAGGGACGACGCTGAGCAAAGAGGCCAGAGCTCCGCTGGGATCCCAGGGCAATTGCTTTTCCCAGTGCTCCTGCAGCTTTTGATGCAGTGGCGACAATCCGCTCTGAAAGACTTATACAACGCTGGACAAAAGCGGACTTTTGCTCCAGGTTGACGCTTTCTTCCTGCTTCCACG